>CAJXRL010000018.1 GCA_913059105.1 uncultured Flavobacteriales bacterium | reverse complement strand
TCTACACAGAGTAGATCGTCGGCAGCGTCAGATGTGTATAAGAGACAGGGTTGATTCTGTTGTGTAATTGGGATGATTTCATCTTCAATGTCATCCATTTGTAATTGGCCCAATGAATTTGTGCCTCCTTCGTATGTTTTCCATTCGAAAGCGATAAGAACAAAGGACAATGACAATACTAAACCTATAGCGAAGAAAATACCTTTCTTACCTTCTAGATCAGCTTTGGGATTCTTTTTTAGTTGCATATTATTACAGTTTCAATTAGCTAAGATAAGAAAATTTCAAACTCTTCTATTCTTTTAATGTAAGCTATGTGTTAAGTTTTTTTAAATCGTTTCGCCAAATATAGAATAATAATCAACCCAATGCAATTGGCTATAAAATCAAACACATCTCCTGTTCTATTAATAATAAAAAGGTGCTGAATAACTTCTGTTCCTCCTGCTAACAAAAAAGCAAACATATAAAGTTTAGAACGGAAAATCTTGTTAATTGTTGTCCAACCTACTAAACTCCCAAGAATGGCATACATGAGAACATGCGCCAATTTATCAGCACCAATTGGTGGTTTGATTGATAATTTGTCGAGTGGAGAAAAGCTTAACCAACATATGATGAGCACCCATAGAATAATGGGAACCCAACGCAAATGTTTCATTTAGCTGATTTCTGCTTGATATGCTTCAGCAGAAAGCAAATTGTCTAATTCGCTTAAATCTTCAATCTTTACCTTGATCATCCAACCATCTTCGTAAGGACTTTCATTAACTGATTCCGGTGTAGATTCTATATTTTCGTTCACTTCGATAACTTCTCCTTTCAAAGGCATAAACAAATCAGAAACTGTTTTAACGGCTTCAACGGTTCCAAAAACCTCGCCTTTATCCAGCATATCACCCTCTGTTTCAACTTCCACGTAAACTATATCGCCTAATTCGCTTTGTGCAAAATCGGTAATTCCAATGGTTGCAACGTCTCCTTCTATTTTAAGCCATTCGTGATCTGAAGTGTATTTTAAATCTGCAGGAATATTCATGTTTTAAATTTTAGTTGTGACAAATTTATAGAAAGAAAATTATTGAGAAAGCGTAAATCGCAAACTAATTCCAGCATTTGTATTTGCCGTTGGAAAACTAGACGAAATTAATGGAGTATTTGCGACTCTATCATAAAAGAATCTCAAATTTAACTTGCTGCTAAATCGGTAATCTGCTGTAAACTTAATTGAGAAGATTCGCTGACCTGAGGTTAATTCATTTCTGTTCTCCACTACCCTTCGAATTACTGTTTGATTATCACGAATAGAAAAATCTGCTCTCAAATCTAAATCACTTGCCTTTTCTACTTTCCCAACCTTAAAAGGAAGTTTCACATTACTCAATCGATACCCCAGACCAATAATATATTCTTTCCCTACGACTTCAGTTACTTGATTATTTGCAAAACTCAAAGACACATTTCTGTCTCTTCTCATTTCTAACCTAGTTAATAAGCTATTGTTCCATGTCATGTCAACATTAATCAAAGGACTAAACTGCTCACTTATGCTAGCAACACTCAATTGTTTGTCAGTGATAAAATTACCATTGGCATCTAACTGGGTTGGTGCACCGTTAGCATCTGATTCATAGAGCTGGTTTCTAGTAAAACTACCAACACTAAAAGTAGAACGATAAGCATGATTTAAGGTGACCGTTTTAAATAGACTTTTCAATGCAGGGATTTTAGATAAACCGTCGTAGGTTATATTCCAATTTGGCATTGGTAGCATTTTTGTAAAATCTTGTAAAAATGTACTATTTGGGCTTTCCCCAGAATACGCTGAAATGAATGAATACAATAAGACTTCTTGAGCCGTTCCACTATATCCTTTAGTTGTATCTGGCGCCAAATTTTCAGCATTAAACCTATTATTATCAATTAATATTTCCCGGATCACTTGACGATTGGCTCTTAATTTTTCAAATGTTTCATTACTAAAATTATCTTCATCATTCTTTGAGAAGGCAGTTTTAAAACTTAGAAACGATTGGCTATAACTTCCATTCACGATTACTGGGGCGTTAAAATTATACGCCATTGAATCCGGATCATAGAAAAAATTTCGCGTCGTATTTTCTGACTCTCGTTTATTTGCTTCCAACTGAATTCTAAGTCCCTTAATTGGTTGTAAAGTAGCTCGAATACTAAATTGACTACTAAAAGTCTTAGAAAAATCTCCACTTACAAATACTCCATCAACAAGCCAATCTGCTTTCCCATCTCCATCACTATCGTTTCGTGCTCTTTCTAAAAATGATTCCCCTGGCCGTTGGATACCTGCCACAAAATCCCATCCTGGCGCACTCCAATTTGGCCCAAGACCAAGCACACTCATACTTTGATTGTAATTTGGAAGAATTGTTCCTTCTGTTTCACTATAAGTTACATTAATATTCTTCAAACTCATTAAGGTCCATAGGGTATTATCAAACAAATATCGTTTTAAGAAAAACTTCTTCTTTCTCAAAGTATCCGGCTCTTCTTCAGTGCTATTTACAGTTGACACTAAATTGTCCTCAGTACTTTTCTTTTCTTCTTCTGAAACTAACTCCTTTACTGTATTCTTCTTGTCATTCTTTTTTTCCTTCTTATCATCAGCTTCCTCATCCTCTTTATCTATAATAACATATTTATTATCGATGCTTGGATCTTTCAAATCACGTATATATTGGAATTTGTTAAGTAAAGATTGGAAGTTAACTGTCGCATTAATTCGTTTGGTATTTGAATTTTGAATTGTTGCTCCCAAACTAGGTGACGTATCCGACGGATTTCCAACCAAGTCCCATGCATATGTAGCACCATATCTTGCTGAAGAGGTTATAAAGTCTAAGCCTGGTAATTTATTTATTGGAATGTTATAATTGATATCAAAATTATGAGTGTAATTGGTGTTGTCTCCAAACCCTTTTATGTTATTCCAAACTTCTTTTTTATAGGCTTCGTACCCTTTCTCATCTCGTTTATCAACTGCTCCATCTGGTTCACCAATTAACGCTCTTGCAGAAGCTGAGAAGTTAAATGTTATTGACTTAGTCAATTTATGACGGAGCGTATATAATCGTTGCCAATTAAACGCCTTTTGATAAAACACAGGTGACTGGTTGATGAACGTTCCAGCAGATGAGTTTGTTATAGTCCTAGCTTGCCTCTCTTGATAATTTCTGTCGAATGAGTTTTGCACACTAATTTGATTTGGGACAAAATTGAAATTAAAATCCTTTATTAATTGAAATGCTTTATGATCTAAAAACTTTACTTTTTTAAATGGCTCAATACTTTTTGATTTTCCGGAGAATGTATAATTAATTTGACCCCGGTATGTCTCTTGCTTGTCTTTTTCAACATTTACACTTCTCTTAAAAATCTCAGAATATGCATAAGTGAAAGAGAAATTCTCAATATCATAGAAATTCGATTTCTTTTTATTGGGCCCAGGAGTTTTACGAACATTAGTGAAGTTTAAACTCTTTCTTCTGGTAATATCATCAGTAATCCTTCTAATAGAATCTTTATAGTCCTCAGACAATTCTGGGGAACGGAAGAAGTCCTTCAACTTAATATCAGGATCAAGTGGATTGTATTCAGGACGCACAATGCTTTCAGAAATTGAATAATACATCGGAATACTAACATTTGTCCCCTTAGGTAAAAACTTAGCTAATTCCACACTTGCCGATAAGTCGTATTGTTGTTTCGTTTCCCTTTGTCGCTCATTTAATTTTTGTTCTAAACTCCCCCAACCTGGCGTGCTATAACTACCAGATAAATTCACCGAACCCAAATCAGCAATTTGTGCGGTAGCCCTTGCAGTTGCGGCCCACCCTCCATCATTGTTAAAATCAGACAGTCGTAATTCATTCACCCACACTTCGGCACATTTTGCTAGCCCATCATCAAAAAACTCAATTGGCCCGCCTCTTCTGTTCCGAACTCCTATCATTATGACTCTCACTTCCGCAAGATTTGGATTTCCCTTCACTCGAATGATGTTTTTCCCATCAACAGCTTCGTAGGCATTTCCTATTAGAACTCCACTTCCTGGTCCAATTGTTAATCTATTTCTTGCTTGTTTTGCATTTATCAATTTGTCAAATTCCAAATCAATCTCATTGTTTTCTGGCCATACTTCTTCAGGTTGATTTTGACCAGGCAGGGAAACATCTAATGGAACTTCATATTCGTAATAATTATTGTCAAAATCGGTACCTAATCGAAGAACAACTGAAACATCTCCGTTATTCAAAAATTCATTTTCGTTTCCTGCCTCAGCATGTGAGAACATTTTTAACCTTTTATACTGTCGAATGTCTAAATCCAAATATCTGAACGCATATTTCGAATAACCATCTTGTAAATCGCAAACATCTAAAACCAGAGATTGCTCATTTAACTGACGTTGATTGGTTGTACCAAAATCAATTTCCCTATTAATATCTGGCGGAATAGTATAGTTAATAGGAACACGATTTGAATTTTCTTCGACATTTACTGCTCCAATATTAAAAGTAGTTGCTCCTGGCTCTGCCCCGTGTGTATCTCCCGGAGGCACATCAGGCCCTTGATAACTTCTCCATTCCCCTCTAACTAATCCGAGTCTCGCAAACCGGACAATTACTTGCTCATCAAATCCTTTCAAAAACATCCGCATAAAACGAATCGATTTAAAATCTCTAATCTCACCTATTACCTTCTCCGGCTGACGAATTGGAATTTTAAATTGATACCAATTCACAGTTTTAGTTTCTCCATTAACATTCTTCGTAGCCCGAACAACATCTGTAATAAAATTACTTCCAACATTATCAGGAGTTAATAAATCTGGAGAAAGTTGAACTTTATATTGAAAATAACTCTCCGTTCTATCAAGATTAAAATTCCGGTTTACATCCTCAATATCAGGCAAAGTAGTTGATGCGGTAGGATAACTCTCTGGTGATTGATTTCCAGTTGGCGAATTCCCTTGATGCCCATTAAACCTCTTATAACGATTTAATATTGAAAGTTGCTGTCCATCATAATCGCTTCCTCTGTAGTAATGATAATTATCATTTGAAGGATCATTAAAAAATGAGCTAAAAATATTTTGGTCCGTAATCACATTGGCTAATGAATCTAAATAAGATTGTTGAAAGAATGCTCTTTCGTCGTTATCTGACAACCCATCTAATCCAATGTCCTGAAAATTTCTTGAACTTGGGTTATTGTCAAATGCATTTACCACTGATTGGATGGTTGGAATTCTACCCCAAACAGTTTCATCTGTATTGGTTATATCTCCATTTTTATCAAATCCGTTCTCAAAACTCTTTCTGGAATCTTTTAATATATCTTCAGATACAGAACCAATATTAAAATAAAGCTGACCTCCATTGTGATTTGCATTTCCATCTTGATCATTGAAAGGATCCATGATCCAAAATTGGATAAACTCAACATTTGAAGCCTCAAAATCACTGGATGTAATCTCACGCATAATTCCACCCCATCTTGTTTCTGGCGCATTCAACAAACCTTGACTGCTAATTCCATCAGAAAAACGAGTTGGATTTATCTCGTAATTATACGGCCCTCGTTCTTTTGGGTAAAATGCTAAATCTAAAGTCGGTAAATTATTAATCAATCCTGGCTCCGGGTCTTTATTTGGGAAAACTTCCGTTTCTAAGATTTCTCTTGAATAATTATTGCCTTGACTGTCTGAATCTTTAATGTGCCCAGGCGTTCTTGAATCGTTTCTAAAAAACAGGGGATCAATTGTATACCAAGCCAACTTAGCTCTATTAAAACCATAAGATCTATCGTTGATCGTTAAATTGGCTTCAGGAAATAAATCATCTTGCCCTTGGGGCGTGCTTGCCAAAGACCATGCATTAAATGAACGAATATCTAAAACAGTTTGGCTTCCTTCAAAGTCATCAATATATGCGATTCCGCTTTTCGTTATTGCTTTAGAGTTACCAGGAAAAAGTTTAGCAACTTCACCTGCAATTGTAAATGTCGATTTCTTTTTTGTGCTGTAAAAAGGCAACATGTCTGCCAGCTTTGTTAAAATTGGGGCATTTGAAGAATATGATCCATCCAAACCGACTATCGTGTTCGAAATTGGTTCATCCCCAATATTTATTTTTCTGGTTAAAGGTCGTTCCGTAAGATTAAGAATGGTCCCCCCTAGGTTTATATCGTCAGAAATTCGATAATCAAACCGAGAACCAATAAGCGTTTTTGTTTGAACGTTAAAAAGCGAATTGCTCCCCAAAGAAACCTTAATTGGCTGACCTGAAGCTAAGATTCCTTCATTCAAAATTCGAACTCTCCCTAAGTTATAATCAACGGTATAATCAACATTTTCCGTTAATTGTGCACCTCCTGCCGTAACGGAAACAGAACCTTGAGGAATGTTAAATGAGTTCAATGATATTTCTGAACCCCCACTTGACTGATACCTTCCCCTAAAAGTATATCGATTGTGATCAACGTCTTGTTGAGCAAGAATTTTTGTTGTTGTATATAGAGAATCATAAGCAAATTTATTTGCTAAATTTTGGTCGTTGAAACGTGATTTCAAATAGTCCCCAAAAGGCTCTAAAACTGGAAAATATACTTTCCCGTTCTGTGCATTAATGGTCACATCTTGAATAAAGTCAAACAACCCATCAGGCTGCAGTTGATTTGTTACAGTCATCCGATCCAGACCTAGAACATTAGTTAATGGTTTATTTGCCGGCTTTCCAGAAGGGAAATATGGGATCTCTACTCCTGTTTCTTCGTTCAAATACCATATTTCGAATGTAAAATTTTCAGGACTAACATTAAAGGCATCTAAAGAATATACATTTTTCATCATCAAATCCCAAGAGGGTAAAGTAGGGTTAATGATAGTTCCCTTTAATAATTTTAGGTACAAAGCGTTCTGTCCATCAATACCATCCGTGCTTAATTCCCCAACCTGATACACTTGCCCGTTGTACGTATAACGATAAGATACGGCAAGAACGTCTTGCGGATTAAGCGTACGATTTAAGGATATATAACCCAATTGAGGATTTATGGTATATTCATTTTGAGATAGCAATACTGCATTTTCTAACCGCTCATAATCTTCGCCGCTTTTAAGCAATTCTCTTTGCAAAATCTGATCGGCATTGTTAAATCCGCGAATATCTCCAGAACCGGCATAACCTCCAGTTAAATTTGCAAATAATTCATTGGCATCGTTAGAAGCTACGTTTACTCTTGGCACAGCCAATTGAATTCTATCCGTATTATTAATCCTCCTATCATTTGCTAAATCTGTAAAGGCTAAGATGTTTCTAGTGTTTTGAAATGACCCCTGAGTATTTGTAATATAAACCTCAACAGCAGTTATATTTATTCTTGATGTAATTCGTGGAGGTGAAGCCAAATTCTTTTCATACTCCTCTCGAAATAAGTGCGACAAAAAGTAATGTCGGTTGTCTTCGTACTCAGAAGCTGATTTTTCAAATTCTTGAACTTGGGCACCGCCTGCAATGTCAATTTCCTTTTTCTCCCCTTTTTCCTGAGAAAACAAGGTAGTTACTCTTAGACGTCCAAATTGAAGTTCTGTTTTTAATCCAAATAGAGTTTGGCTACCAGTGATAAGTGAACTTTGCAAAGGAAGTGACACGTTACCTGCTTCAATTTTTTTAATAATCTCATCCTCATAACCAGTGTAATCTAATTTGGTTTGATTTTCGAAATCAAAAGTTGCCTCGGTGTTGTAACTGGTTTGAATTTTTAGCTTTTCTCCAATATTTCCTATAACATTCAGTTGAATTTTTTGTTGGAAATCAAACGTACTTGTTCGTCTTTGCCGTTCAGGTAAAATAGGGTTATCACGTCTTGAAACGTTAATACCAAATGACAATTCCGCCGATCCTTGAGGGCGAATGTCGATAACATTTCCACCAAATATTCGATCGAATAACTCGCCTTTAATATTTATTTGTGGTCGAAACCCTTCTGTTTGATTTAAACTTTGAGCATCTTGTTTCTGTCTCCAAAAGTCTTTTTGACTCTTAGCCATATCATATTTCAAGTATTCTTCCAAACTCATACTGTTTGGACTTCTGAAATCACGATCCCCCAGTTTTTGATAATACTTATACTCTCCGGTGACCGGATCGTATTCAAATTCTTTTTTTATGTTACTCGGGTCCTTCATGTACAAAGGGCTTCCATTCTTCCCGTAACCCTCATTGCTATGGTCGTCAAAAGGGAAAAGCAGCTTCACTTTGTTGGAATCGTCTTCAGTAGAATCAGCTGGGGCAAATAAAACACCAAAGCCACCCTGCGAAGGTGGCTCAATTGGCATGGATGCCAAAAGGGAGCTGACAAAAGCCCCTAACAAGGTCATCGGTAAGATAAACCTACTTATATAGCGTTTTTTATGAATCAAATCTATTCTACTACTTTTATAACCCCTTTAATGCTCTTTTGATAACATCCTCAACAGCAGCGGATGAATCTGCTACTAATATTTTTTGGATCATTTTCTCAGCTAAATTTTTATTAAACCCAAGGTTCACCAAAGCTGATAACGATTCTTCCTTCACCGTATTGTTCAAACCGATAGAATTATCCGAAGAAATGTTTTCTTTTGACACTTTATCTTTTAAATCAATAATTATCCGTTGCGCTGATTTAGGACCAATTCCTTTTACACCTTTAAACCAAGCTGCATCGCCACTTAGAATAGCTTGTTGAATTTCTTCGGCGTCTGCTGAAGAAAGAACCAATAGAGCAGTTGCAGGACCAACACCCGAAACTGAAATTAACAATTGAAACAGTCTCCTTTCGGAAACATCTTTAAAGCCATATAACAATTGAGCATCTTCTCTGACTATAAACTCCGTAAAAAGTTTACAGCTTTCACTTTCTCCTAATTTTGAATAAGTATTCAAAGATATATTCAACTTGTATCCTACTCCGTTGCATTCAATTACAACGTAAGTTGGACTTTTTTCTACTAATTTACCGTTAACGTGAGCGATCATTTATTTTCTTGTTTGAGCATCTACTGCTGCAATGGTGACCATATTTACTATTTCGCGCACACTACTACCTAATTGAAGAATATGCACAGGCTTTTCTAAACCTAATAATATAGGTCCTATCGCCTCTATCTCGCCCATCTCTTGAACTAATTTATAGGCAATATTTCCCGCCGACAAGTTAGGAAAAATCAATACATTAACTTTCTTATTCACTAGTTTCGAGAAAGGGAACGTTTCTCTCATTGCCTCTTTGTTTAATGCAAAGTTTGCTTGCAATTCTCCATCTACAACTAACTCAGGATGATTCTTATGCAGAATTTTAACAGCATCGCTTACTTTCTTAGATTCTTCAAAGTCTGTTGAGCCGAAGTTTGCAAAAGACAACATTGCAATTCTTGGTTTAATATTAAACCGTTCTACTGACTTTGCTGCCAAATATGTAATATCGGCTAAATCTTGAGCATTGGGGTTCACATTTATGGTTGTATCAGCAAAGAAAACAGGACCACTTTTAGTAATTAAGATATACATTCCGGCAATCTTGTTTACACCTTTTTGCGTTCCAATAACTTGCAATGCAGGCCGAATAGTTTCAGGGAAATTTCTAGTAATTCCACTAATTAATGCATCTGCATCACCTCGCTCCACCATCATTGCTCCAAAATGATTTCTATCTCTCATCTTATGACGGGCTTCATACTGGGTCAATCCTCTTCGTTGGCGTTTCTTAAAGAATACATCGCCATATGCATAACGCTGTTCAACTCTTTCTTTGTCTTTCGGATTGATGATTTCAACCCCATCTAACTCCAAATTATTTTCCTCAATCAAACGATTGATTCGCTCATGATTTCCCAATAAAATTGGAGTAGCTATACTTTCATCTTTTACAATTTGAGCAGCCTTTAATACTTTGTAATTGTCAGCTTCAGCAAACACAATTCGTTGTGGTTTTTGCTGAGCTCTTTCAGTCATGTTCTTAATGAGTTTATTGTCTAAGCCCAACCTTTTACTTAGCTCAATTTTATAGCCACCCCAATCCGTAATGGGCTGTTGTGCAACTCCAGATGCAATTGCTGCTTTTGCAACTGCAGGAGCTATGGTCATCAACAATCTTGGATCCATTGGCTTTGGAATAATAAAATCTCTTCCAAAAGATAGATTTCTTGACCCATATGCCTCATTTACTTCTTCAGGCACTGGCTCTTTTGCAATTTTTGCTATTGCTTTTACCGCTGCAAGCTTCATCGCTTCGTTTATGGTCGTTGCTCTTACATCCAATGCCCCACGAAATATAAATGGAAACCCTAAAACATTATTCACTTGATTTGGATGGTCTGAGCGACCTGTTGCCATAATTATGTCTTCTCTGGCAGCTAATGCTTCTTTATATGGAATTTCGGGATCAGGATTTGCTAGAGCAAAAACAATTGGGTTCTTCGCCATTGTCTTTACCGCATCTGCTGACAATATATTTCCTCTAGAAAGCCCCAAAAAAACATCGGCCTCTACCATGCACTCTTCTAGTGTATTAACATCTTTAGAAGTAGCAAACTCTGCTTTGTACTTATTTAATTCTCCTCGGTCTTTTCGAATAGCTCCCTTACTATCCACCATTACAATATTCTCCTTCTTCGCTCCAAGTGAAACATAGAGTTTAATGCATGCCATGGCAGAAGCCCCAGCACCATTTACTACGATATTTACTTCACTAATTTTTTTACCTGCCAATTCAAGAGCATTAAGCAAAGCAGCACTTGAAATTATTGCAGTTCCATGCTGATCATCGTGCATGATTGGAATGTCAAGTTCCTCTTTTAAACGCCGTTCAATTTCAAAACATTCTGGAGCTTTTAAATCTTCCAAATTGATTCCTCCAAAAGTTGGTGCAATGGCTTTAACCGTATCTACAAAGCGATCAACATCTTTAGCGTCAACTTCAATATCAAATACATCAATGTCTGCAAAAATTTTAAACAGTAAACCTTTACCTTCCATTACCGGCTTTGAAGCTTCTGGGCCAATATCGCCTAATCCTAAAACTGCCGTTCCGTTAGAAATTACAGCCACCAAATTTCCCTTTGCCGTGTATTTATACGCCAAATCTTTGTCTTCCGCAATTTTTTTACAAGGCTCAGCAACTCCTGGCGAATAAGCCAATGCCAAATCTCGTTGAGTGCTATATGGTTTTGTTGGTCTGACCTCAATCTTTCCAGGTTTTCCATCGGAGTGATAATCTAAAGCTTCTATCTGCTTTCTGGAGTCGGCCATAATTATTAATTTAAAGGACTGATAAAAGTACGAATTGTCTGTTGCTTCTGCGATTTAAACAGACCGTATTTTCTTCTTAATAAAAAGATAGCAATGACAAAAATAGTAGTATTTAGTGGCGCTGGAATGAGTGCCGAAAGTGGCCTGAAAACTTTCCGAGATAATGATGGACTTTGGGAGAATTATAAAATTGAAGAAGTAGCTACACCGAAGGCTTGGAAGGCTAATCCGGAAAGGGTATTGCACTTTTATAATTTAAGAAGAAGACAGTTATTTAAGGCCCAACCCAATGCTGCACATTATTTAATTTCTAAGTTAGAAGATCTTTATGATGTGACCGTCATAACTCAAAACATAGATGATTTACACGAACGAGCAGGGTCAAGTCATGTATTGCATTTGCATGGTGAATTAAAAAAGGTGAAAAGCGAGAAATTCGAAAATCTTATTTACGATTGGCCCAAACCAGATCTAAATCTAGGTGACCTTTGCGAAAAAGGAACACAACTGCGTCCTCTTGTAGTTTGGTTTGGCGAAGAAGTTCCAATGATGAGTAAAGCGATAAAATTAGCCCAGCAGGCTGAAATTTTAATAGTGATTGGAACTTCCCTTAATGTGTACCCAGCCGCTAACATTGCTTTCTCGGTACACTCCGATTGCACAAACTACTTAATTGACCCTAACCCACCTGAATTAAAAAATGCAGAAAATTTTACAATTATAAAGGCAGGAGCAGAAGAAGGATTATCCATTCTTCTTAAAAAAATTATGGCATAAAAAAAGGGGCAGAAAGCCCCTTTTTTTATGTAGAATAATATTACTTCACTATCATTTTCTTCGAGCTAACTCTAGCACCATCAGCTACAACGTTCACAAAGTAAATTCCTTTAGGTAAGTCTTCAACATTTAAGTCATAAGTTTTAGTTCCTTTTTTCAAAGTTGCAGTATACACTGACTCTCCGAGGATATTGAACATTTGAATTTCTTGACGATTAAAATTTAGTTCCTTATTAAAGTTCAAAGTAGCTATGCTTTCAGCAGGATTTGGATAAATTGAAAACTCGCTGTTCAATTTATTTTCTTCTAGAGAAGTTACATTTTTGACGATCCAACGAATAAAGAAAGATTCGGTATTGGCGAATGGATTTAGTTTGTCGCTGAATTCATATTTATAAATGGCAACTCCACTTGTAGCTGAATCTAAGTATACCGTAAATGGCGAATCTCCTGCTGCAATTCCTGCTGGGTCAACTCTTACCGTATCGGCAGAAGTTCTAAATGGCTCAACTCCTGCTTTTACTGCTCCTAAGCAAGTTTGTCCGAAACAATAAAAATCATAAGACCCAGCAATAGTCTGAACTTCCAATCTACTCATATTTAATACCATTGTGTCGTTGGTATTATTTGTTACAGTAACAAACTTTTTATGATCCCAAGCGGTCTGTCCTCCAGATCTGTAATATTGAGTAAAAGTTACTGTGTCTCCGTTAACTACGGTATCTGAAGTGTCTTTAATAAGTATGTTTTGCGCACTAGCTGCAAAACCAAATGATATTAAAAAAGCAAAAAGTAATTTTTTTCCCATAATTTTAATTTTTTACAAATATAAGAGTTTCGAATTATCCCTTCTTTATTTTTGGTATCATATTTGGGGGAGTGTAAACGTTAAACAACAATTAATATGAAATTTACAAAATCAATTTTTACTGCAGCATTACTATGCATCTTAAGTGTCTCCGTTGCTCAAGATAACAAAACAGTTCCAGCAGTCGACGTTAAAAAAATGGATGGCACGACTTTCAATACGGGCGATATCAATAATGACGGAAAACCAATTATTATCAACTTTTGGGCAACTTGGTGCAGTCCATGTAAAAGAGAACTAAATAATATTGCGGAAGTATATGACGAGTGGGTAGAAGAAACAGGAGTGAAATTAATTGCTATATCAATTGACGATTCTAGAAATATGGCTAAAGTCGCTCCTTACGTAAATGGAAAAGGATGGGAATATGATGTTTATATTGATCCAAATGGAGATTTAAAGAGAGCATTAGGAGTAAATAATGTTCCTCATACTTTCTTAGTAGACGGAAATGGAAAAATAGTTTGGCAACACAATTCATACTCGGAAGGAGACGAAGACGAATTATTAGAATTAGTAGAGAAATTATCAAAGGGAGAAGCAATAGACTAATACACGACAACAATAATGAATTGAAAAATCTGGGTAATTCTTACCCAGATTTTTTTTTACCTTTAAATTTTTAGGAATCTCCCAATTACATTTATATGAATTTATTAAAATCTCTGATATCAAGCGCAATACTCTGTACATGTATTACAGCTGTGAAAGCTCAAAGCGTTGACGAAATTCTAAATAGAGGGCAAATCAGAGGAAATTTTCAAATTGAAGGACAAATCTACCAAGAGGATTCATTAATTGGAGCAGAAGAGGTTCCTGATCGGTATCGTACAAATGCATTCCTGAATGTTAACTATACAAATGGGGGATTTTCTGCAGGTATTCGATATGAAAGTTATTTGAATCAACTACTTGGTTACCCGGAGGGTTATGGAAACAATTCGGGAATCATGTACAGATACATTTCTTTTACGAAAGATAAGTTAGCCGTTACTGTTGGAAGTTTTTATGAGCAATTTGGTAGTGGGTTAACTCTAAGAACATATGAGGAACGAGGTTTAGGTTACGACAACGCGCTAGAAGGAATTCGAGTGAAATACCAACCGATTAAAGGAATAAACTTTACTGGTCTAACAGGAAAACAGAGATTGTTTTTTGACTTTGCTCCAGGTATTGTTAGAGCATTTGACGCAGACATTAACTTGAATGAATTGATTCCTTCTATTGCAGAAAACAAAACCCAAATTCAGATTGGTGGGAGTTTTGTGAGTAAATATCAAACTGATGACAATTCATCTTTTGTACTTCCAGAAAATGTAGCAAACTACGGTGGAAGAATAAACATACATAGAGGCAAGGTAAATTTCATGGCGGAATATGCCAAAAAAATTAACGATCCTTCAGGAGATAACGGATTCATTTATCACGAAGGAGAAGCCATTTTTGTGCAAGGTACATATTCTCAGAAAGGTTTAGGAGTTGTCGTTTCTGCTAAAAGAAACGATAACATGAGTTTTAGATCGGATAGAAATGAAGGAATCGCAAATGCACTAATTAACTACTTACCAGCTCTTACAAAACAACATACATATAATCTTTTGGCAACTTTATATCCCTATGCGGTTCAACTAAATGGCGAATTGGCTTTTCAAGCAGACTTAATTTATAAAGTAAAGAAAGGAACTGCTTTAGGCGGTAAATACGGAATGGATTTTCAAGTTAATTTTGCTTCGGCAAATGGCTTAGACACAACAAATCTGAACGATGAAGCTACCGAAAGGATTGGTTATAGTTCTAATTTCTTTAGTCCCGGAGAAGTATATTTCAAAGATTTCAACATTACAGCCTCCAAAAAAATCAATAAGAAACTAAAAGGGAAATTAACTTATGCCAACTTAGTGTACAATCAAAATGTAATTGAAGGAAAAAGCGATAAAGCAGACGTTTTTGCTGATGTTGGGGTTATTGAAGCTACCTATAAAATCAGTAAAAAACATTCTATAAGAACAGAAATTCAAGCGTTGTTTACCGAACAAGATAAAGGAGACTGGAGAACCTTGCTCCTAGAATATTCAATTGCTCCACATTGGTTTTTCGCAGTTCAAGACCAATACAATGTTGGCAGCGATAAAGCGTTCCAGAAAGGAAGTAATATCTTTGAATCAGTTTCAAAGATTAAATTTAATTCAGCATACAACTATTATAATGTAAGTGCGGGTTATAACAATGGAGGAAATAGGGTTTCATTAACTTATGGCCGCCAAAGAGCAGGAATTTTCTGTGTTGGAGGAGTTTGTAGAGTTGTTCCAGCCTCAAGTGGATTGTATATTTCAATTACAAGTAGTTTTTAAGAAACCCAATATGAAAAAAATAAGTTACATAGCTATACTCTTCTTTGGATTAACAGCGGCTTGCGATAAAATTGACGATCCAATTCCAGCTGATTTAGGAACTTCGGTTTCCTTAGATGGAGATGTAGAGTTTATCTCTGAGCCTGAACTTGGGTTGACCGATACTACTTTATTAAAAGACTTCATCACCAATAACGTTTGGGACACCACAAACGGGTCTGACAATTCGAATAGGCGATTTATGGTTTTAGAAGAATTTACAGGACAAAAATGCTCAAGTTGCCCAAGAGGTACTAGAGAAATTTCTAGACTCAGAACGATTTTCGGAGAGCAGTTGATACCTGTTGGAATACATACTGGATTCTTTGCAACTCCGAATCCACCCGGGTCACCAATGTACACTACAGATTTTAGGGCTCCAGGGGGTCACGGTGCCGTTTATGCTGTTAAATTTGGTGTTTCTGGCAATCCAAGGGGAATTGTAAATAGAATTGGTAATGCCAAGGCAGAAACGCAGTGGGAAGCTGATATAATTGCTGTAAAAGATGACGCCCCAGATGCTGTACTTTCACTATCGAATTATTACGATTCAATTAACCATGTTGTTCGCTCGCAGGTTGAAATTGATTGGAAGAAAACCTCTAGTAATGAATACCACCTTCAACTCTATGTGATTGAAGGAAAAATTATCGACTGGCAATTAGATGGTTCAACAGACATACCAAACTACGAACACAAATTTGTTCTAAGAAAAGTTGTGAATAGCACCTTTGGTAAAGAGTTGGAAGATGCTGTTAATGGTGAATCTGAAAAATTCCAATACATATTCAAGTTAGATAATGAATGGAAATCAAAAAATACAGAAATAGTTGCATTCATTTTTAACAACGATGAAAGCGCTTACGAAGTTATTCAGGCAAACTCGGCTTACGTGAAATAATGGCTAACATTAGAACCCTTTTCAATTCAAACGGTTTGATTGATATGAGGTACTCTATTTTGATTCTACTGTTTTTAATTGGTATAAGTGTTTCTGCCCAGCAATTTCGAGCAGGCGCTTCTTTTGGTGTAAATGCTTCTCAAATAGGCGGAGATGGTTATTCTGGATTTAACAAAGCAGGATTAAATGTGGGGTTGTTTTCCAATACAAAATTGAATGAAAAATTTGATTTTCAATTCGAAATTAACTTTAGCGAGAAAGGAAGTCGTAAAAGTGCTCGACCAGACAAAGACGACAATGATTTCTTTTTACTTCGGATGCCGTACATTGAAATACCATTCATGGTTCAATACCATAAAAAGAGATTCAGTTATGAAGCAGGTTTATCATACAGTCGATTGCTGTCCTCCTATTTAGAAGACGAGAATGGAAAATTTGAAATTGAACCACAATTAAATCAATTCAACAATAATGATTTTGCGTTTTTACTTGGTATCAATGTGAACATTACCGACAACTTAATTATGAATTGGCGATTTAACACTTCATTTGTCCCTTTTCGAAAATATGACAGTGGCAGTAATGCTCTTCCATTTGATGGCGGAATGTATCATCATTACATCGCCTTTACATTAAGGTATCAATTTTTAGGAAACGTATGAAGAATAAAATAGTTGTTGCCATATCGGGCGCTTCAGGTTCAATTTATGCTAAACTGCTACTCGACAAGCTAGAAAAGTTGAGTAATCAAATAGATGCTGTAGGAATTGTGATGTCTGATAACGCAAAGCTAAATTGGGAACTTGAGTTAGGCAATAAAGAGTATCATAACTATAAATTTGACTTTTACGAGAAAAATGATTTCATGGCCCCTTTTGCTTCTGGTTCAGCAAAATATAACGCCATGGTTGTTGTGCCATGTTCAATGGGTACACTAGGCAGAATTTCAAGTGGAATGTCAAATGATCTTACGACCAGAGCTGCAGATGTGATTTTAAAAGAAAGAAGAAAACTAATTTTAGTTGCTCGCGATACTCCTTTAAGTTTGATTCACTTACAGAACATGACTACCATAACTCAAGCCGGTGGTATAATTTGTCCAGCTATTCCATCATTTTACAGCCAACCAAAAACAATAGAAGAATTATCGCAAACTGTTGTTAATAGAGTGATCGATTTATTAGGCTTAGAAGACAGCAGCTATCGATGGGGAGGTGAGTAATTAACATCTTTTCAAATGTTAAATGTTCAAAAATGTTAGGGGTTGGTTGACAATTTTAGCTCAATTTGTGCGTAAATTGTACACAGAAACAAACCGATACCACAATGTACGAGATGAGCAAAAAGGTGCTTACGAGAGTAAGCTTTGATAGGGTACTATTTAAGAAAGAACTAAATAAAGCCAGAAAATGGCTAAAACCAAAAGAATCACTCATGCTAAAAGCATGGTGCTTGGCCACCTTTGGTCATGTATACCGAGACGTAATTTTGGAAGTTTTTGAGACGATTTCATAAAGAACTATTAAAAAAAGACAAAATGTATGAACCGAGCCCCGAATTTTATTTGGGGCTTTTTTATTTTAAAAAATCTATATTTCGCTTCAGTCCACTATATTTTGTTCTCTTCACCGCTGATTTCTGTAATAATTTAGAAAAATCCTCTTGCCCAAGTTGCTCCCAATGTTCTTTGGTCATGTTTAACAAATTTAACCGAGGCTGAAACCTTTCCTCCGTATTCTGTTTCCCAAATCTATTCCAAGGACATACATCTTGGCAAATGTCGCAGCCAAACATCCAGTTTTGCATTTTACCTTTAAACTCTTTTGGAAGATTTTCGTCCTTTAGCTCAATTGTAAGATAAGAAATACACTTGTTTGAGTCTATTTGCCTTCTTGGTAAAATAGCATCAGTAGGACAACTATCAATGCATTTTGTACAAGTCCCACAGTAGTCTTTTATTGGTCCATCTGCTTCCAGCTCCAAATCAACAATAAGTTCAGCTATAAAAAAGTCTGACCCGCTTTGTTTGTTAATGAGCATACTGTTTCTACCAATCCAACCCAATCCGCTTTTTCGAGCCCATGCTCGATCTAGTACTGGAGCAGAATCAACAAATGACCGACCTTCGACTTTGCCAATTTGCTCTTCTAACAAATGAAAGAATTCATTTAATTTTTCGCGAACCACAAAATGATAGTCTTCCCCGTAAGCATATTTAGCTAGTTTCGGTGCTTTAGGGTCTGTTTGCTGAAGTTTTGTATGGTAATTGTATAGTAACGAAACAACCGATTTCGAACCCTCCACAAGCTTTGTAGGGTCAACTCTTTTATCAAAGTGATTACCCATATATGCCATTTCTCCGTTTCCACCAGAGTTCAGCCAGTCTTCTAGACGAGTAGCATCCTCAGTTAGAAACTCAGCTTTAGATATCCCAACGTAATCAAACCCGAGCTGATGAGCAATATTTTTTACAATTTGAGTAGTAGTAAGTGGCATCGATTATTCGAAAAGAGTTCCATCGTTTCGAGTATTTCTTCTACCTAAATGTTTATAAGCGGCATCGGTAACTTCTCTACCTCTTGGAGTTCTTGCAATAAACCCTTCTTTAATTAAAAAAGGTTCATACACCTCTTCAATTGTTCCTGCTTGTTCTCCAACTGCCGTAGCAATTGTACTCAAACCCACAGGGCCTCCATTAAACTTATCTATGATGGTTATTAAGATTCTATTGTCCATTTCATCCAGCCCGTATTTGTCAACATTCAGCGCTCCTAAGGCTATCAGTGATATTTCTATATCAACTATCCCATTTCCCTTTATTTGCGCAAAATCACGAACTCTCCTCAATAAAGAGTTGACAATTCGAGGAGTTCCTCTACTTCTGCCTGCTATTTCATAAGCTGCATCATTGTTAACTTCAATATTTAAAATTCCAGAAGAACGGTTAACGATTGTCGCCAGAAGATCCCTGTCGTAATATTCTAATCTAGAATTAATTCCAAATCGAGCACGTAATGGAGCAGTTAGCAATCCAGCTCTTGTGGTTGCACCAATTAGCGTAAAAGGGTTGATTTTGATTTGCACACTTCTTGCGTTAGGCCCAGAGTCAATCATGATGTCAATCTTGTAATCCTCCATAGCTGAATATAAATATTCTTCAACAACTGGACTTAATCGGTGAATCTCTGTCTCTTATACACATCTGACGCTGCCGACGATCTACTCTGTGTAGA
>CAJXRL010000017.1 GCA_913059105.1 uncultured Flavobacteriales bacterium | reverse complement strand
GTATTGAAAATCGTTTCCATCGGGAAAAGAATTAGCCACAAACAAGCTTCAAGCATCATTGGTTCTCACTTTTCAAATGTTAGCGACAAACTGAGTAATGTTTTGCAATTGCAGAAGCTTTCTGAAAACAACTCTTCTGATCTTCTTATTGCTAGCATCAATCAAAAAATCACTCAATTAAAGCCTATTCCATTTGCAGCTGCAGTTAATTTTCAAGAGAATAAAAAGTACCTGAAATTTTTACTGGTGCCTTTTATACTAATCCTTGGACTGGCTGCTTTCGAACCCAAAGTTATAAAAGATAGCACGCAGCGTATTCTGTCTTACAATGAAGAGTTTGTGAAACAAGCGCCTTATGAGATTATTGTAGAAAACAACTCTTTAACAGCGTTTAAAAACGAAGACTTTAAACTGAAGGTTAAATTGAAAGGGGAAGAAATTCCGAATCAATTAAGTGTTATTTATCAAGAGAGACGATTCTTGCTGAGAAAAAAAGACAAGAACAACTTTGAGTATGAATTCAAAAACCTTCAAGCCGATGTTGACTTTAGCCTTTTCGATGGAGAGTTTGAATCAAAAATTTACAATATCAATACCTTAGCAAAGCCTCAATTACTTGATTTTAAAGTAGCTTTTGAGTTTCCAAAGTATTTGAAAAAGCAAAACAAAGAATTAGAAAACACGGGAGACTTTACTGTTCCACAAGGAACTAAGGTAAAATGGTTCTTCTCAACAGAAAATACAGATGAGGTTGTTTTTATTGAAACAGATTCCATTCATAACCTTGTCAAAAGCGCTACCAACGAATTTGTTTTTCAAAATTACTTCCAACGAAGTAGCAACTATGGTTTAAGCACCGCCAATGAAAACCTACAGTTTTTAGACACTATTTTTTATTCTGTAAATGTCATTCCTGACGCCCGCCCGAGCATTGAAGTGGATACAAAAGTAGACTCAACAAATCAGCAAATAAGATATTTCAAGGGTTTGGTAAAAGACGATTATGGCTTTAGTCGATTGCACTTTTACCGTCGTTTTATTGGCCAAAATGATTCGGTAGGAAAGTTCGAGAAGCAAGAAATTCCTATCTCGTTGGCTTTGCCAACAACAGACTTTTATCACTCCTTGAATCTTGAAAACTTTAAACTTGCTGCGGGAGATGAAATTGAATACTTCTTTGAAGTGTGGGATAATGATGGAGTAAATGGAAGTAAATCAAGCAGAACCCAAACGTTTAAATATAAGGCTCCTACAAAAGAAGAGTTGTCGGAAAAGAACAAGACAACGGACGAGCTTGTTAAAAAAGAGTTAGAGGAAAACATCAAATTAACCAAGGAAATAAAAAAAGATCTTGATGCGCTAAAAGAAAAACTTCTAAATAAAAAAGAACTTGGCTTTCAAGAGAAAAAGCAAGTTAAGGCTTTAATAGAAAAGCAGAAAAAGGTGCAACGCTCCATGGAGAAATTGCAACAGAAAAACAAGGACAACAATCAAATGCAAGAGAAGTTTTCAAAACAAGACGAAACCTTGCTCGAAAAACAAAGACAGCTTCAAGAAATGTTTGAAAAGGTCATGACTGAAGAAATGAAGGAAATGATACGACAAATGGAGGAAATGATGGAGAAAATGAAAAAGGACGACCTCCAAAAGTCCCTTGAACAAATGGAGTTAAATAATGAAGAATTAGAAAAAGAATTGGACAGAAACCTAGAGCTTTTCAAACAGTTAGAAGTTGAAAAACAGCTTGCCGAAGCAAAAGAAAAACTGGACGAATTAAGAAAAGAGCAAGAAGAATTAAAAAAAGAAACAGAAAATAAAAAAACTGATCCCGAGGAAAATAAGAAAAAGCAAGACGAGCTGAATAAAAAAATGGACGAGATTTCCAAGGATTTAGATGAGGTTAAGAAAAAGAACGAAGAATTAGAAAGTCCAAACTCTTTGGACGACACAAAGGCTTTAGAAGAAGAAATTAAAAAAGACATGGAAGAAAGCTCAGAAGAACTGAGTAAAAAGAACAAGAAAAAAGCAGGAGAAGATCAGCAAGATGCTAGTGATAAAATGGATGCGCTTTCACAGAAAATAAGTCAAATGCAACAGCAAATGTCTTCGGAAAACAATGCTGAAAATCTGGAAGATTTAAGGGCTCTTTTAGAAAATGTAATTCAACTTTCTTTTGACCAAGAAGAGGTAATGGAAAATATTAAGGGTACAAGTAAAAGTGACCCTCACTATGTGGAGTTATCACAACAGCAAAAAAAATTAAAGGATGATTCTAAAATTGTAGAGGATTCTTTGTTTGCATTAAGTAAGAGAATTCAAAAATTAGAAGCTGCGAGAACAATTAATCAAGAGATGACTGCGGTTAACTTTAACATGGAAAAGGCCATAGAGCAGCTTCAAGAAAGAAGAACTCCACAAGCTACAAATAGGCAACAATTAGCCATGACCTCGCTGAATAATTTAGCACTGCTACTGGACAACTCGGTTCAAAAGATGCAACAGTCAATGATGCCAAGCAACAAGGAGTGCAAGAACCCTGGAAATGGCAAACCTAAGCCTGGGAAAGGTTCTTCTAGCATGAAGTCGCTTCAGAAACAGTTAAACAAGCAAATGGAAGCCCTTAAGAAAGCAATGGAAGAAGGTAAAAAGCCAGGGAAAGGAAAAAAGGGACAAAAACCAGGTGAAGGAAAACCTGGAGGAGGAAGTGGTGGAATGAGCAAAGAGTTAGCTCAAATGGCAGCAAAACAAGCTGCCATTCGGAATGCTGTTGAAAAGTTGCAGGAAGAAATCGGCGAGAGCAATGGTCAGGGTGGTGGAAACATGAAAAAGATCGGGGTCCTTATGGAACAAACGGAGACCGACCTTGTAAACAAGCAGATCACCAATGAAACCTTAATGCGTCAAGAAGAAATTTTAACTCGCCTTCTTGAGTCGGAAAAGGCTGATAGAGAGCGTGAAAAAGAAGAAAAAAGAGAAGCAACTGAGGCGGTTGAACAACTTTCTCGAAACCCAAATGTTTTTTTCGAGTATAATAAAAGAAGAAATGAAGAAATTGAACTGATGAGGACGCTTCCCCCTGCTTTTAATTCATACTACAAACTAAAGGTTTCGGAGTATTTTAACCAGATTGAAAAATGATGACTAGTACTACTACAAAAAAATATACGTTAGATTCGACCATAGATTCTTTGGCAAAAGTGGAACATATTATTGAGTCACTTAAAGAAGAACATAGTATTCCTGAAGAGATTTACGGAAACATTCTAGTCTCTATGTCTGAAGGCATGAACAATGCCGTTAAGCACGGAAATAAATTTGACTCTAAGAAAGAAGTAGAGTTCTCTTTTGAACTAGGAGAAAAAGAATATCAATTTACAATCATCGATCAAGGGCCTGGCTTCGACCATAATAATGTCCCCGACCCAACTCACCCAGATAATTTAGAAAAATTAGACGGACGAGGAATCTTTATCATGGAAAGTTTAGCAGATAAAATTGATTACGAAGAAGAAGGTTCAAAGGTTATTTTGACTTTTAATAGGGTTTAATCTATGCCCACCAGTTCTGTTATTTTTCACTTTGAAAACATTGATGCATTGACCTTTGCAGAAAAGAGTGTAGCAAATTGGATTGGACATTCTTTAGTTACTGAAAACAAAGACTTAGGAACAATTAATTGCATCTTTTGCAACGACGAATACTTGCTTAACATCAACCAAAAGTATCTTAATCACAATACTCTCACAGATATTGTAACGTTTAACTACGTCGAAAACAGCTTAATTTCAGGTGATTTATTTATCAGTGTAGAAAGAGTCAAAGAAAATGCCGGGACGTATAAGGTTGATTTTTTGCATGAATTGAAAAGGGTAATTATTCACGGAGTTTTGCATTTAGCTGGCTATAACGACAAAACTCCTGAAGAAGCGGAACAAATAAGGGCCAAAGAGGATTTTTATCTAAATTTGTACGCTGATTAAAAATCTCTCTACGTAATGTTTCACGTGAAACAAAATCAACGATTATGCTAAAAGAATACGATGTTATAGTTGTCGGAGGAGGACACGCGGGTTGCGAAGCTACAGCGGCAGCGGCAAACTTAGGTTCATCCGTGTTGTTGATTACCATGAACATGTCAACCATTGCCCAAATGTCTTGCAACCCCGCTATGGGAGGCGTAGCAAAAGGGCAAATTGTTAGAGAAATTGATGCGATGGGCGGATACTCCGGCATCATTTCCGACAAAACCGCAGTTCAATTTCGCATGCTAAACCTTTCTAAAGGACCAGCAATGTGGAGCCCTAGAGTTCAAACAGACCGCTGGTTATTTGCACAAGAGTGGCGTTTAATGCTAGAACAAACACCAGAAGTAGATTTTTGGCAAGACACAGTAATAGGCGTTACTACCAAGAATGGGACAGCAACTGGTGTTGAAACTTCGCTAGGCATGACAATCAAGGCTAAATCTGTTGTTCTAACAAACGGCACCTTTTTAAATGGTCTGATCCATGTTGGACAGAAAAACTTCGGAGGAGGTCGTGCCTCAGAACGAAATTCAACAGGAATAACGGAACAAATGAAGTCGCTGGGGTTTGATCATGGTCGAATGAAAACAGGAACACCACCCAGGGTAGACGCAAGGTCTCTAGATTTTTCGAAAATGGAAGAGCAAAAGGGAGATGAATATCCCTCCAAATTTTCTTTCACGGATACTAAACCACTAAGCGAGCAACGCAGCTGTCACATCACATACACCAATCAAAATGTACACGACATTTTAGCGAGCGGTTTAGATCGCTCACCTATGTTTAGTGGTTCTATTGAAGGAACTGGTCCGCGATATTGCCCTTCAATTGAAGAAAAAATCATACGATTCAAAGAGCGAGATAGACATCAAATCTTTGTTGAGCCAGAAGGGTGGAATACCGTTGAAATTTATGTTAACGGCTTCAGTACATCTCTACCATTAGATGTTCAATTCAAAGCTATACGACAAATTAAAGGATTTGAAAAAGTAAAATTATTTAGACCAGGTTATGCGATTGAATACGATTATTTCCCTCCGACACAATTAAAACACACTTTAGAAACTAAGCTAATTGAGAACTTATATTTTGCCGGACAAATAAACGGCACAACAGGTTATGAAGAGGCTGGAGGACAAGGATTAATGGCAGGAATTAATGCGAGCTTAAAAGTGCAAAAGAAAGAACCTGTCATCTTAAGAAGAGACCAAGCATATATCGGCGTTCTTATTGATGACTTAATCACTAAAGGCACCGAAGAGCCCTATCGCATGTTTACTTCAAGGGCGGAATATAGAATACTTCTTCGTCAAGATAACGCTGATTCTCGACTAACGAAGCTCTCACATGACATCGGTCTTGCATCAACAGAAAGACTAGCCGCTTTAGAACACAAAGAAAAAACGACGGAGAACATTCTAAAACACCTTAATCAAACGAGCGTAAAACCTGAAGACATTAATGCTTTTCTAAAAAAATCAGGGACATCCGAAATTAAACAGAAAGTGAAGCTTTCAACAATAATTTCCAGACCGCAAGTTTCTATGAACACCATTATTTCCAGCTTACCAAAAGAAAGAGAATCTTTAATTGCATTTCCTCAGGACTGCATCGAACAAGCGGAGATTAAAATTAAATACAGCGGCTACATTGAGAGAGAACGAGAAATGGCCAACAAACTCAACAGACTTGAAGACGTTAAAATAAAAGACGAATTTGACTACCACAAACTTACCTCAATATCTGCCGAAGCAAGAGAGAAACTATCGAAAATACGCCCAAAAACGATCGGACAAGCATCAAGAATAAGCGGTGTATCCCCTTCAGACGTTTCTGTTCTGCTTATTCATTTCGGAAGATAACATTAATGTTCCACGTGAAACACACCCAATGAAAACATACACCAACTGCCCTATTTGCACCGGCACAACATTTAACAACTACTTAACCTGCAAAGACAACACAGGAAGTAATGAGTCTTTCGATATTGCGCAGTGTGCAGATTGTCAATTCACCTTTACCAACCCAATTCCTCTTGAATCTGAAATAGGTCAATACTACGAATCTGACGAATACATCTCTCACAGCAATACATCCAAAGGCTTAGTTAATTATTTATATCAGCGGGTACGAAACTATACGCTCGACAAAAAAGTCAACCTCCTTCAATCGTTAGGGGCCGGTAAAGCTTTACTTGACATTGGTTGTGGAACAGGAGAATTCCTAGATAGAGCAAATCAACATGCATACAAAATTGAGGGAATAGAACCTTCTGTCAGTGCAAGAAAACAAGTAAAACAAAACTTCTCGATTACAGTTAACCAAGAAGACCACCTAAATAGTTTTAAGAACGAAACTTTTGATTTCATAACAATGTGGCACGTTTTAGAACATGTCTATCATCTAAATGATAGAATGTCCGAATTAAGTCGTTTAATAAAAAAAGAAGGCTACATTATTATAGCAGTACCCAATCACAAGTCATACGATGCCCAGAAATACAAAGAAAACTGGGCAGCCTATGACGTTCCAAGACACTTATATCATTTCTCAGAAAAAGACATTAAATCCCTTGCAAAAAATCACGGACTAGAAGTAGTTCAAACATTGCCTATGAAATTTGACTCGTACTATGTGAGTATGCTAAGTGAAAAATACAAAACTGGCAAACAAAAACTCCTCTCCGCTTTTCTCACAGGATTAAAGTCTAACAATATTGCAAAACGCAATGGAGGGTACTCTTCTCACATTTATGTTATAAAAAAACAATAGCAGTCCTCCTGAGAACCGTAAAGAACGCTGTTCTTATAATTACGACACAAAACACACAAGCCTCGTTAAATCCAATTAAAACAACTCGATGTTCCTCCCTGTTAACCGTAAAAGACGAAACAAAAAAGGCAAAATAGTCTTGGAGACCATCTTGCCTTTTAATTTGTGACCCCGACAGGATTCAAACCTGTAACCGTCAGAGCCGAAATCTGATATTCTATTCAATTGAACTACGGGGCCAAAAACAGTTCGCAAATATAGTAGTATTTATATGCAATATATTACGTCTATCTTTGTTTTCTTTCCTAATACTATGAAAAAAGCCGCATCATATTTCCTCCTATTTATAACAGCATTAATTGTCCAAGCCCAACTAAAACCAATAGGAAGCTGGACAGACCATCTGCCTTTGAAAAAAGGAACTTCAATCGCCACCGATGGTAAATTAATTTACGCAGGAACCGAGACTGGAATTTTTACGTTTAACACAGACGATAATTCTATAGAAAAATTCACGAAAGTAAATATCCTAAATGATGTTTCTGTTGCACAACTTTCATATTCCGATGACTATCGCACACTAATTATCGTATACGACAATGCCAATATTGATCTTATTCGAGACGGAGTAATAACGAACATCCCTTTTATAAAACTCAGCAACGAGGAAAAAGTAATCAATGAAATAAAAATTATTGGCAAATTGGCGTACCTCTCAATGGCTTATGGAATTACAGTTGTAAATCTTGAAAAACAGGAGATCGTAGATACATACAAATTCGGCCCAAACGGTACCGAAATTAACATTAACTCGGTAGATAAGTTAGCTCAAACACTTTATGCTGCAACCAATTCCGGAATCTTTTCTGCGAACATTAATAGCAACTTACTTGATTTCAACTCGTGGTCGAAGTTGTCCATAAAAAATGCCTCAATAATCTCTACTGTTTGGGAGAACAACGGCATTATTAACTTTATTTTCCGTGAAGGCACAGCAAAAGACAGTATTTTAAGTTTTGATGCAACATCATTTGTCACCAATAAGGCAATCGCCGCCTTTGATTTTGTAAGTCTCTCAGAAACCACTTCTAACCAATTTATCCTAACCGCTAAAACAAAAACCATCCTTTTCGACAAAAATGGAAATACCGCATTCTCTTTTAATAGAGATGGGTCCTACGCAATAGCTTCAGCAATCGCGAATAACCGTTTGTTTGAAATAAATAGATTCACTCCCTTAACCGAACTGTCGATAACTGACGGTACAAAAATAACTGGAATAAAGCCGAATGGACCATTAACCTCAGAAGTATTTGATATGGATGCCGGAGGAGGCAATCTATGGATAGCAAACGGTGCTATAAATGGCGCATACAATAATCAATTTGAACTAGCAAAAATATCCCACTTTGACGGGTTTTCTTGGCACGGTTATCAACACGGATCAAATCACGGGTTAAATAATATATTCGACGTTATTTCAGTCACAGTTAATCCAGAAAACCCAGACCAAGTATATTTTGGGTCTTGGGGACGAGGGCTAGCAGAATTCAACACAACACTTCCTTTTAAGATATACCAAGACACCAACACCTTGTATACCAACAATTTTGGACAAATATCTTCTGCAATACAACGACGGGAAGCTTGGAAACCGAATCTATGGATAGGCACAGGGGAAAGCGTATATGACGAAGAAGGCAATATTTGGATAACCAATACATATCAGAAAAACGGTTTGTTAGTTAGGTTGGTAGACGGTAGCTGGTTTAGCTACAACCTAAGCGCCTTATACTCCTCTGATGAAACCGCAATGTATGACATAGAAATAGACGACAACGGCTACAAATGGATTGCGATGGCCAAAGACAATGACATTATTGTCTATGACGACCGCGGAACGATTAAAGACATCTCAGACGACAGATCTGTCAGATTAACAAGAACAGAGGGTCTCGGAAGCATTCCTGGCGCAAGGGGTATAAAAATTGAAAAAGACAAAGACGGACTAATTTGGATCGGAACTTCAGACGGAATAGCTGTGCATTTTAACCCTTCTGGAGTTTTTGATCGTGACTATGATTTTGACAGAGTTATCTTTTTTGATGGCGAAAACAACGAAGTAGTGCTACAAAATTCCATTGTTACAGAAATCGCAATAGACGGCTTTAATAGAAAATGGATCGGTACAGAAAACTCAGGTGTCATTCTTTTATCCGAAGACGGAAAAGAAACCATTCTGGAGTTTAATATTGATAACAGTCCACTACTTTCTAACTCCATTAGCGCCATTAGCATTGATGATGAAACGGGAGAGGTCTATATCGCTACTTCTAAAGGTTTAGTTTCTTACCGAGGAGAAGCGATAAGTGGAGCTAAAGACCTTATTAATGTTACCATTTATCCCAATCCTGTGCGTCCAGATTACACAGGAAATATTGCAATCAATGGGCTGTTAAACAACACTTCCGTTAAGATAACTGACATTAATGGAACTTTGATTAATGAAATCAAATCTCAAGGAGGGCAAGTGCTTTGGGATGGAAATAACTTTAGTGGAAGAAGAGCTTCTTCAGGGGTATATTTGGTTTTTTTGAGCGGAGAAGACGAAAATCAAAAACTACAAACAGAGGTCGGAAAAATACTGTTTGTTAAATAATATGTTACTAGAAAGTAATGCTGTCGTTCTGCAGTCGATTAAATATGGAGAAAACTCGCTAATAAGCAAAGTGCTTTCAGAAGAGAGAGGGTTAATTTCTCTTCTTTCCAACAAAACAAAAAGCAAGAAAAACAAACAAGGTAATTTCTTCCAACCCTTGTCAGCCATTCAGTTTGTTTGCTACCTTTCTTCCAAATCAAATATTCATCGAGTTAAGGAACTAACATATAACCACGAAATTCCGCTGTCACCTGAAAGCATCACAGTTAATGCAATGCGCTTTTTTCTCGCAGAGTTTTTATCAAAAGTCATCAAAGAGGAAGAGCAAAACATTAACTTATATCGTTTCGTTGAAAGCAAGCTAAAAGACCTCAACTCTAGACCTTCTGTAATCCCAACATTTCATATTTCATTTTTAATTGGCCTTATGAAAATACTTGGCATTCAACCATTTATTGAACAAAAGGACAACTATTTCGACATGGAAGAAGGGGAAGGCTGTTCAGTAAAACCGACACACACAAATTTCTATGAAAAAAACGAAATATTTTTATATAAAAAAGCTGAAACTGCTCCAGAAGCATTATCTAAAACTGATCGAAATAAGCTTCTAAATATGCTTCTAAACTATTACTACATACAACTAGGTGGGTTTACAAACATAAAATCTAAAGCCGTGTTAGAAGTTGTATTTGGGTAATATTATGCTTTGAAACAATTTTATGAGAAAGGAAAAAATTCTGCTTCTAACCTTAGCTGTTATTCAGTTTTCGCACATTACAGATTTTATGATTTTGATGCCTTTAGGTCCTCAGTTAATGAAAACCTTTCACATCTTGCCTAGTCAATTTGCTCTATTGGTTTCTGCTTATACTTTTTCTGCAGGATTGTCTGGGTTTGTAGGAGCATTCTTCATTGACCGCTTTGATCGAAGAAAAGCAATTTTGGCAATGGCGACAGGGTTTGCAATAGGCACATTCGCTTGTGGTTTTGCCGAAACGTATTATTGGTTACTAATTACAAGATCACTTACTGGTTTATTTGGAGGTGTGATGGGCGCCCTGGTTCTTTCTATTGTTGGCGATGCTATTCCAAATGAACGCAGAGCTAGCGCAATGGGAATGGTTATGGCAGCTTTCTCGGTAGCTTCTGTTGTAGGTGTTCCTGCGGGTTTGTTTTTAGCAGATCTATCTGATTGGCACATGCCATTTATTGTTTTAGGAGGGGTTGCATTTTTTACTCTTATACCAATATACATGTATATACCAAGCATGACAGAACACATCAGCCAATGCGATACCAAACCAACTCCTTTGCAAATTATAAGGAATGTTACTGGCAATAAAAATCAACTATTAGCTCTGCTTTTTGGAAGTGTAATTATGCTGAGTCATTTTTCTATTGTTCCTTTTATTAGCCCATATCTTACTACTAATGTTGGATTTAGTGATTCCCAAATTAAATACGTTTATCTTATTGGGGGAGCTTTAACCGTCTTTTCCTCTCCATTTATAGGTAGAATGGCAGACAGGTATGGGAGGTCTAAGGTTTTTACATTCACAGTTTTAGCCGCTTCCGTGCCTATTTTCTTTTTGACGCAAATAGGCGTAACTCCCATTGGTGCGGTTTTGTTAATTACGGCTTTGTTTTTTGTTTTTGGTGCGGGCAGAATGGTTCCTTCTACAGCAATGGTTACGTCTTCCGTAAAACCTCAAAACCGTGGAAGTTTTATGAGTTTTAATGCTTCTTTCCGCCAGCTAACAAATGGAGTTGCTGCTTTTTTTGCCGGCTTAATAATTACAATAGGGGAGGATGGGTTATATCACAACTATGACCTTGTTGGCTATTTCGCAATTGCCATGGGAATAGTCTCCATTTTTATCAGCAGAAAAATAAAGGTGGCTGATGGAGATGGGTTTGCTAATTGAATTTAACCGTTTTTAGGATCGCTTCTAACTCTCTAAGGTATTCCCGCTTATTAAACTTTGGAGCAAAAACAAATGCATCTAACTCTACCACTCTATTATTTTTTTCGTCTACCAAGGTGTAATGCAAAAAGGGTCCACCCATAAAATCATTTACCATGTTCCAAAGACCTCTGTATTCTAACGCATATACCCCATTTAGGTTGACTTCTTTAGTTACTGCATGGTATTCTTGGTAAACGGCCATATAAGAGCTGTCGCGAGTCCCCTGAATCATTTCTCTTGTAAATTCATTGCGTTTAGCAATCATGCTTTCATGAGAAAATACAGAATCTGAATAATAGGGCCTCACAAAAACTGCCACACCTTGCATGATTTGATGCTGTCCTATTGATTTTTCCTTTTTCAACCAAAAGCCATTTTTATTTTTTGCCATTTGAACAAACCCTGGAGGAACAACAAATTCTACATTGTAATTATCAGCGATGGAATCCACAATGTCTTTTTGTGGCTTTCCTCTGAACTGCTTCTGCAGTCGCTCCAGCTCAGTTTCGTTGTAGTAACCCCTAATCGTTTGAATATTCTTAGAAAGAACTCGAGCCGCATCCGTATCGCTTGCTGCTGTTATTTGAATCATAAGCTGATCTCTTGCCCAAATATCTTCTTCAATGTTTATTGCCGTCTTTTTTCCTCTTCCGATACTTAGCTTCAATATATTTCTACTTCTTTTCAATATTGATTTAAATCCTTTTGTAGGAACCGTAGATGCTCTGAAATGACCTTCGTCCTGTGGTAACCCAACCATTGGTTCAGAAAATATTGTGTTTAAGACTTTTCCTGATTGGTGATTTTCATAAAAGGTGTCTACTACAATCAAAACCTCTCCATACTTTCCAGAACTACTCGGCAAATAGCTTTTATCATTTCCTTCTCCTGAAGAGCTTCCACAAGCGATAACCAAATTTAGTGCTACAAACCCGAAAATTGTCCTAATTTTTTTATCCAATGCTTTTAACTTTAACTTTCATGCCAGGCTTTAAGCGCTTAAAATTCAAATTGCTATTGAGCCTTTTTAAATCATTTACCGTTGTTCCATCATATTTTTTTGCTATGTCCCACAAGGTATCTCCAGATTTTACAATGTGAACTTGATAGCTTCCACTTTTCACAGTAGCGGGTGCACTTTGAACTTGTGTTTTAACAGGGGTTGGTTTCCCTTTGGTATAAATTTTTAATCGGTCTCCAGGCTTCAACCTCGATGATCTTAGATTATTCCATGCCATCAACTGTCTAACTGTAACGTGGTTTTTTTCAGCAATATAGCCTAAAAACTCCCCGCTTCTAACTCGGTGAACAATCATCTCCGGTTGAGTTACACTCTTTTTTATTTTTCCTGCAATACTGTCTGCAACATCTTTTCTTCTGATGTCGGCGTAAATTGTTTTTTCGTTGGTCAAATACAACCCTATTTTGTCTGCAGGCAAACACAGTGTTTGTGTTTTATTCTTCAACGTTGGAATGTACTTTAGTTTATACATTGGATTATAGAAACCTATTTCCTCTTCCGACATTTTTAAATAATCTCCCAACTGTTTAAATGAAAAAGCTCTGTTAAGTTCAATTGTATCAACTGCAAAATCGTACATTAGAGTATTGTTTGCATATAACCCATGGTCATTCCCATGATTCATCATATAGTTTACTGCAATAAAGGCTGGAACATACCCTCTAGTCTCTCGTGGTAAAAAAGGCCGAATTTTCCAATAATCTTTATGCCCGCCAGACCGTCGAATTGCCTTATTGACGTTACCCGGTCCACTATTGTACGCCGCCAAGACCAAGTTCCAATCCCCATACATTTTATACAAATCCTTCATGTACTTTGCTGCCGCAACAGTTGATTTATAAGGGTTCATTCTATCGTCTGTAAATGAAGTTACATTTAAATCAAACATTTTACCAGTACGATACATAAATTGCCACAAACCCTGAGCTCCAACGCGTGATTTAGCGGAAGGATTTAAAGCCGATTCAACCACAGCTAAATACTTTAATTCCAAAGGAATTTCATAGTAATCAAACACCTCTTCAATCATAGGAAAATACCTTGGTGCCAATCCAAGAACAGAGCGACTAAGCCCCTTTCTTTTATTGATGTACAGGTTAATAAACGCCTTTGTGTACTTATTGTATGCTAAGTCAAACGGTGTGGCCTCGTTTAACACTTGCAGCCTCTTTAACAAAAGCGAATCTGGTAGCTCCTGAAATTCGTTTACTAAAGTTGTATCTTCTGTTCCTTTACAATAACGAAAACAGTTGTAAAGCTTGTCCATCATTAAGCTATCTATCATAGCTAAGACAGCATCGTCTGGCGCAATAGTATACTCTAGGGAGTCGGTTTCCTTTAGTTCGTTAACCGAAGCGAAGGTGGAAATGCAAAAAAGAAAAGTCGTTAAAAAGAGTAGCTTAGACATGAATCACTTTCATTGAAAACGCCGGAAATTAAGTTTTCTTGCGTCTTAACGAAATTCCCCAATATAGGTTGCTCTTCTGAGGTTTTTGTCAAGCACTTATTAACGAAAACTTGTTAACTAGCTCTTTGGAGAATGCAAATAACTTCTCTTCGTCAAAAGCACTAGCCATCAATTGAATACCAAAGGGCATCTTTTCTTCATTTTCTCCTAGCGGTAAGGAAATCGCTGGAATTCCAGCAAGGTTCGCTTGTACAGTAAAAATGTCTTCTAAATACATTTTTATTTGATCGTCTTTCTGAGCATTAATATCAAAAGCTGTGTGCGGCGAAGTCGGAGAAATTATGAAATCGTACTTTTCAAAAACCTCTTTTGTACAATCTCTAACTAACCTTCTAACCTTTTGTGCCTTAGTGTAGTATGCGTCGTAATACCCTGCACTTAAAACATATGTTCCAAGCATAATTCTTCTTTTTACTTCTTTACCAAAACCTTCACTTCTAGATTTAACGTAGGTCGACTCAAGGTCGGTAGCATTTGGACTTCTATATCCAAAATGAATTCCATCGTAACGTGCCAAATTAGAAGATGCTTCAGCTGTTGTTAAAACATAATAGGTTGGAACAATTTGATCTAAGAAATCAAACTTCACCTCGTCAACTTGATGCCCTTCTGCTCGTAATCTCTCTATTATTTCAATGGTTCTTTTCTTCACTTCTGGGTCAATGCCTTCGTGATTTACGTAACAATCGAAATAGGCTATCTTTAATTTCTTCCCTTGTAAACTATCTATTGACTTACTATATAGCGGAACTTCCTTTTTGCTTGCTGTACTGTCAAAAGCATCACTCCCTGCCATTACTTCTGAAATTAATGAAGCATCTTCTACGTTTTTAGTAAAGGTTCCTATTTGATCAAACGAAGAGCCAAATGCAATTAATCCATGACGAGAAACTCTTCCGTATGTTGGCTTAAATCCAATTGTGCCCGTAAATGAAGCCGGCTGCCGAATTGATCCGCCAGTATCTGACCCGAGAGCGGCCATGCACATTCCAGCGGCCACAGAAGCTGCTGCTCCGCCGCTAGACCCTCCGGCAACCTTGTTTATGTTTAATGGGTTTTTGACTACGCCATAATAAGAGTTTTCATTGGAAGAGCCCATTGCAAATTCATCACAATTTGTTCTGCCAATAATAATTGCATCCTCTTTCAACAACCGTTCTACCACAGTAGAAGAATACAACGATTCAAAACCTTCCAACATTTTTGATGATGCCGACAACTTATGTCCTTGATAGCAAATGTTATCTTTAATTGAAATGATTAAACCTGCTAGTTTACCAGCCTTCCCTTCTTTTCTTTTTGCATCAACCTGCTGCGCTTGTGCTTTAGCTGAGATCTCAAACGTTTCTAAAAAAACATTTAATTTTTTCTGCTTTTCAATTTCGTTTAAATAGTAATTTACTAGTTCTATGCAGCTTAGCGAAGAGTTAGCCAACTCTAGCTGAACGTTTTTCAGTGAAGTAAAACCTTTCAATGGGTACGAAGTTTTATGTTTTATTTAGTTGGAGTGTTATCCTTATTGTCCTTATCGTCTTCGTTGGTAGCGTTTTTAAACTCTTTAATGCCTTTGCCAACTCCTTTCATTAATTCAGGAATTTTTTTAGCACCAAATAATAAAATAACGGCAACAACAATAAGCACAATTTGTGTTGGCCCAAACATTCCTGCTTCAAATACGGTAGTTTCCATGCTTTAAATTTGCAGCAAAGTTAATCAAATAAAAACAGCCACTTTCCGTGAAATCGATCTCAAATAAATACTTTTGATTCGTGAATACTAAAGTAGATTTTCTGATTGTAGGACAAGGCTTGGCGGGAACATTTCTTGCCTTTCAACTCATGCAGAAAGGCAAGAAGGTAATAGTTATAGATAAAGGCTTAAAATATTCTTCGTCTAGAGTAGCAGCCGGTGTTATTAACCCCATCGTGCTTAGACGGTTTACAATAACTTGGAGAGCAAAGGAATTTCTACATTACAACCCTTCCTTTTATGACAAACTCGATGGTTATCTAGGAAAACAATATCATTTTAACCTTCCCTTGAAGAAATTAATCTCCTCAAAGGACGAAATAGACTTTTGGGAACACCGATACCACAAAGATGATGTTAGTGATTTTATTCACAGAGATTTAAGCGATGTAAACGCAAATATACAACCTGCCGAAAACTTTAAAGTCGGATTGGTTAAACAAGCTTCTTGGTTAAACATTAGTGACTTGCTGTTTGATTTTAGAGAGAGACTTAAGGCTCAAAGCGCCATATTAGAAGAAGAGTTTAGTTTCATCGAATTAAATGAAAATCTATACAAGGACATTGAGTTTGATAGTATTGTTTTTTGTGAAGGAGCTCGTGGAAAATACAATCCTCTTTTTAAAGATTTACCCTTTAGCTTAAATAAAGGTCAACTAATCACTATTGAAAACGACCAACTTCCAACAGATAGTTTGTTAAAAAAGAAGGTGTTCATTTTACCGATTACTAAAAATCAATTTAAGATCGGTGCTACTTACTCTTGGAAATGGGATACTAGTTCTGAAGAATCAGCACATGAAATAGAGGTGGATAAAACAGAGCAATTAAAAAACCAATTAGAAGAGATAACTACAGCAAAATATAAAGTTGTTTCTGTGGAAACAGGTATACGCCCTTCTATAAAAGATAGACGGCCATTAATTGGGCGACATCCTGAAAAAAAGAACGTTTACATGTTCAACGGAATGGGAACAAGAGGTTGCTTTATGGCACCTTTATTAGTTGAGGAGTTTATTAATTATATAGAAAATGGAACTGATTTAGATGCTGAAGTAGATATTAACCGTTTCTCACATTAAGCCAAATTTAACCGCTTGAATAAGCTGTCTCGGTAAGATCCTCCAATCGGAATTTTCTTTTCGGAATTTTCAATGTTCACTATCGAACTATCGATAGAGTTAATTTTATTCAAATTCAAAATAAAAGAACGATGGATTCTCATAAACATCTCGTCTGGTAGTTTTTTCTCAATATCCTTCATAGTAGAGTGAATTGTAAATCGCTCCTTTTCGGTATGAATTATTACATAATCTTTTAGTGCTTCAACAAATAAAATGTTTGAGTTTTGAACTTTTACTAATTTGGAGTTTGATTTTACATAAATGTACTCGGTAGAAACAGGAGAGGTTTTAAAGCCCGACGACTCAATACCTGCTAGTTTTTCTTTTTCCTTCTTAAACTTATATAACGCCATTTCTATTGACGTTCTAAGATCTATCTCTTTAAAGGGCTTAATTACATAACCATAAGGTTCTGTAACTTTTGCTCTCTCTATCGTTTTTTCATCCGCATATGCTGTTAAAAATACAACAGGAATGTCATGGCTTTTTTTAATTTTTGCTGATGCATCAATACCAGAAATATCCCCAGCCAACATAATATCCATCAACACCAAATCTGGTTTGTTATCTTCTAAAAAAGAAAGCGCTTTTTCACCTTTAGAAAAAGAGGCTACTACTTCATATCCAATTTTTTCGAGACATATAGATATATCTTTCGCAACAATCGCCTCGTCTTCTACAATTAATATTTTAGTTTTCATGCTTCCTGTTTTGTATCAAAGCTGATGATAAATCTCGTTCCGTTTTCGCGTTCTAAATGCAACTCTCCTTCCATTTGCTCAACTAATGTTGACACCAACTGAAGACCTAATGTATCTGTGTTTTCAACACTTATTCCCTCGGGAATTCCTACTCCATTATCTGCCAAAGAAAGTGAAATTTTATCCGGTTTGCCAATCAAAGAAATTTCAATTTTTCCGGTTTTTCTTCCTCTAAATGCATATTTCAGAGAGTTTGAAATAAGTTCGTTTAAAACTAATCCGCAAGGGATTGCACGATTCAAAGATAAGAATACTTCGTCTAAAGAAAAAACTAATTCAACTGAGGTATCTTGTAGCTCATATGTGTTAACCAAACTCTCAACTAAATCTTTAACATAACTCGAAAAACGGATATCGGAAAGGTTTGTTGTTCGATATAATCGTTCGTGAATTGAAGCCATTGCCGCGATTCTATTTCGACTTTCTTTAAGAACTTCTAAAACGTGTTCATCGGTAACATAAGAGCTTTGTAAGCTCAAAATGCTAGAGATAACTTGCATGTTGTTTTTAACTCTATGGTGAACCTCTTTTAATAAAATTTCTTTCTCTTTTAAAGAGTTTGTAAGCTCTTTTTCATTTAATTTCTTCTGAGTAATATCATGTCCTATTCCAGAAATTTCCACAACATCCCCATCCTCTCCTACAACTGGATTAACGTATATTTCCCTATAATAAATTATCCCGTTGATGTTTTTTCTTTCTATTTCGAATTTTATAGACTCTCCTTTAAATACTTTATCAAAAATATTCTTCCAATACTCTTTTGTTATGTCATTTCTTTCTTGAGCAATTTTTACTAAACTAAAAAAATCGTCAAATAACTCTAGTTCAATATTGTAGTTTTCTTTAACATCCTCCTTGTATAGTTTATTGAACGAGGTAAATCGATAATTTTTATTCACTGTAAAAAAGTAATGAGAACTACTTTCAATAACAGAATTTAGTTTAGAGGCTTGCTTTTTTATCTCTTCCTCCTTAGATACGATTTCACTTATATCTCTACTTATTCCCATTATTCCCAGAAAAGTCCCATCTGTATTGAATAATTTACTTACAGATAATAATGCCGGAAACACAGAACCATCTTTCCTTCTCATTTCTATATCCCCAGAATATGAATTATTTAAATTCAATTTTTCCGTTATTTTATTTTCCTCTTTTTGGTTGTTTAATAACAACCCAAATGGCTGTTGGATAATTTCCTCCCTTTCATATTGAAATTTCTTTTTAGCCGCAGAGTTCATTTTGTTAATTTGACCCGTTATATTGGTGGTGAAAATCATATCTAAAGAACTTTCGATAATTCCTTCAGAGTACGATTGAGAATTTTTTAATCTCCTTTGAATTATTCTGTTTTGCTCTAATTGAACTCGCAAACTGTCATTGTCTACCTTGTGTTCTTCAACCTCTCTTGTTACCTCTTCTACCTTTTTTCGATCAGTTATTTCCACAAACGACTCTAATGTGCACTCCTCTCCTTCAAAATCAATTTTTGATGGAATTGATTCTACAAAAACTATATCCCCATTCGCATCTATTAATTCCATTTCTAGAAGTGGGACATCTTTTCCTGAAAGAACAGAATATTCTCTATCATTTTGAAGATTTGCTTGGTCAGATTTAATAATCTGAAAATGATTAAACCCATTAATCTCCTTAATTGAATTATACTTTAATATGTCAAGAGCCCTTTCATTTGCAAATACGACTCTGCTATCTTTAAAAATGATAATCCCAAAAATTGTTTTATTAATTAAATTCTTGTATTTCTTTTCGCTACGAATAATTTCTTGCTCATACTCATAGTTTTTTTGAATATTCTGACCACTGCACAGTAATACTTCCTGTCCAAAATATATCCCTTTTCTCATGTGTAATCTTTTCGGAAAAATCGAACCGTCCTTTCGTTTGCTCCACCATAATACCTGTCTCTTATACACATCTGACGCTGCCGACGATCTACTCTGTGTAG
>CAJXRL010000016.1 GCA_913059105.1 uncultured Flavobacteriales bacterium | reverse complement strand
GGCAGCGTCAGATGTGTATAAGAGACAGAACAAAACCTTAGGCCGTAAGTTTTTAGTGGCTGGCAAAGGTGGTTTCAATTTGACTCACGGAGAACCAATGAGCAAAATGATTTCACGATATTCTCCTGAATCGTTCTTGAAACCTGCATTAACTTCATTTACCAAAGATGATTTCAGAATTTGGCTGGCTAGCATTGGCATTACTACTTTTGTAGGAAGCAGTAATAGAGTTTACCCTGAAAAAGGCCTTAAACCTATTGAAGTACTCAGGACAATTGAGAAAATTCTTGTATTTAATGACGTCAAGTTCCACTTCGAGAAGACCTGGAAAGGTTGGAATAAAAAAGAGGAATTGATTTTTAGTGACGGAACTGTGGCAACTCCTGACCTTTGCATTTTTGCCTTAGGTGGTGGAAGTTGGAAGGTAACTGGATCGGATGGTTCCTGGTTGAATGAATTTAAAAAAAAGGGTATTCAAACCAATGCATTTGAGGCAAGTAATTGTGCGTTTAAAGTAAAATGGAAAGACGCAGTATTGAATAAATTTGTTGGGAAGCCACTGAAAAACATTAGTATTACTTGCGATACTAAAACGCAAAAAGGAGAAGTCGTTCTTACCAATTTTGGATTGGAAGGCAATGCTATTTACGCCTTAAGTCCTGAAATTCGTGAACAGCTTTCAAAAGGCAAGGCACAGATTACTATCGACTTCAAACCTACTTTCTCGGCAGAAGTATTGGTAGAAAAACTAAACAACACCAAAGCCAAAAACAGTACCGAATGCCTAAAAAACGAACTCAATTTAAGCGCTTTACAAGTTGGTTTAATTAGAAGTTATTTAACAAAAGAAGAATTTCTCGATAAGGAAATCTTATCACAAAGAATTAAAAAATTCCCTGTTCAAATTGATGGTATAGCTTCTCTTGACGAAGCAATTTCTACCGTTGGAGGAATTGACCTAAAAGAAATTAACTCCAGCTTCGAATTAACTAAAAAACCAAACTCTTTTTGCATCGGAGAAATGCTTGACTGGGATGCTCCGACAGGTGGGTATTTACTACAAGCCTGCTTTTCGATGGGTTATTATTTAGCAGAACATTTAAATGGTGAATGAAGTTGGAATAATTTTTCGGGAAGCAAAAATAACTCCTAAAAAGATTGGCCAATTTGTGAGTGTTTGGCGAAGAAACGAATTGGGAATTACCCAGCCCCATGAGCTGACCGATAATTTTGAATTCTATATTATCAAGTGCCAAAGCAACAATAGAGTTGGGCAGTTTGTATTCCCAAAATCTGAATTAGCCAAAAAAGGAATTGTTAGTACAAAAGAAAAAGAAGGCAAACGAGGATTTAGAGTTTATCCGCCTTGGGATAAAGCAGAGAACAAACAAGCCATTAAAACTCAAGCATGGCAATTGAATTACTTCCATTATATGGATTCTGAGATTGATTTAAAAAAAGCTAACTTGCTTTATTTAAAATTATAGTCTGCATGTCTTCCCATAAACGAATCACAAAAGCTTATAAAACTGCACGTAGAATTTCATTCAATGACGATTCAAAATTTATAGTTTTTAGCGACTGTCATCGGGGAGATAATAGCTTTGCAGATGATTTTGCGAATAATAGGAACATTTATTATCACGCATTATCTCACTATTTCAAAGAAGATTATACGTATTGCGAATTAGGCGATGGAGATGAACTGTGGGAGAACATTACATTCCGTTCCATTTTTGAGGCACATCAGAATGTGTTTGAGTTAATGCGAAAATTTTATGAGCAAAATCGCTTGTATAGAGTTCTCGGTAATCATGACATGGTCTTTCAGAAAGAGAAGTACGTAGAAAAGTACTTATTCAAGCATTTTGATAAGATTACCGGAAAAGATAAATCCTTGTTCCCAGGTATTGAATTTACCGAAGCATTGGTTTTTGAGCATGAAGAAAGCAAACAAGAACTGTTTATGCTACATGGGCATCAAGCAGATTGGATGAATTACAGAGGCTGGAAATTTAACCGTTTCATGGTTCGAGCAGTTTGGCGCCCTTTGCAAATATTTGGCATATCTGATCCTACAAGTCCTGCAAAAAACTACCGAGAACTTATTAAAGTAGAGAAACGATTCAAGCAATGGATTACTGACAATAATCGACTAATTACCATTATTGGTCATACGCATCGACCTCGTTTTCCTGAGCCGCATGAGACTCCCCTTTTCAACGATGGTAGCTGTGTGCACCCTAGAAGCATTACAGGGCTTGAAGTTGAAAAAGGACAAATTAGTTTGATAAAATGGCACATTCAAACAGATGAAAGTGGAGCTCTGAGGGTGGTTCGAAAGTTATTGGAAGGCCCTCAGATGCTAGCGCATTATTAAATTATAAAATGAAATACATAAAACTAATTATCGCTTTTTCAATTTTCTTGAATATTGGTGCTTTCTTGAACGAAAAAGCGCAAGAAAAAATTGCACAGCAATTTGGCTATGAAAGCAATTACAGCTCTATTCTTAGGTACTACATTTTCTTTCACCCAGTTTATGCAGAAGTAATCAATTCCGAAACTGATACTTTAGAAAAGATTAATATCACACAAGAAGCAGATCATAAAAATCGAAGGTATAAGGACTTGATTGAGAAGTTTTACCTTTATTCAATTAGCATTCTCTTTTTACTTCTTTATAAAAAATCTAAAATTGACTTGCTTCTAGTTCCAGCTTTTCTGTTTTTCAAAGACCTAGCTTACAACGGATTTTATACTCTATTCCAGTTTTATACCTGTTCAGAATTTAATCACTGGGGTACTTTTGGTGAGTCTCAATTAGCCCTGCTATTATTTGCTATAATTGGGCTTCTTTTTCTCGTAATTATCCTTTATTGTATTCCCAAGGAAAAAAGAAAACTAATTATTCCATCAGGGATAATTGGTGGGTTATTTGGAGCTTATTTATGGTGTTTTTATTCCGCAGATTATTTATTGAGTTAACTTCGATCACCAATCTATTGGGAAATAATCCTTCAAAAATTTTCCACACCAATGTTCTCCTCGATTAATTCCATCAAAAATTGGATCCATCACTCTAGCTGCTCCATCAACTATATCTAGTGGTGGCTGAAAATCATGAACGTCTTCCTTGTATTTGGCTATTTGGGCAGGATCTTCGTCTGTCACCCAACCGGTGTCCACAGCATTCATGTAAATGCCATAGTTGGCTAATTCTCCTGCCGAAGTATGCGTAAGCATGTTCAATGCGGCTTTTGCCATGTTGGTATGTGGGTGCCTTGGTTCTTTCTTGAAACGGTAAAATTTCCCCTCCATTGCTGTAACATTCACAATGTGCTTTTGTCCAGTATCATCTCTTTTCATCATAGAGGAAAGTCTATTACATAAAACAAAAGGAGCTATAGAATTCACCAATTGAACTTCTAATAACTCTGGAGTAGGTACTTGGCCTAATTTTAAGCGCCAAGAGTTTGTTGTTCTTAAATCAACTTGCTGTAAATCCACATCTAATTTCCCTTCCGGAAATACCTCCTTGTCTTGAACAGCACCATCGTAACTATATGGAATTTGCGATAAAGCTGCAGATGCTCTTAACCCAATTCCTGGTCCTTTTGCGTTCCAACTTACAGCCAATGCTGCAGTATCTTTTGCAATATTTGTAGACCCTTCAATTCTTGCTATGCAATTCTCATGACTACGCAATAAATATTGAACTTCTGCCGCATGGCTATCAATTGAGGCTTCTTCTAATTCCATCATATGAGAGTAAAACCCTGGAGGTCTTCTAACAGTTTGGGCTGCATTGTTGATTAAAATATCCAACCGATCGTAGGTTTCTTCGATGTAAGAGCAAAACAATTCAACACTTGGTGTGTGACGCAAATCAAGGCCATGAATGTGTAATCGGTCACACCATTTCATGTAATCCTTTTCTTTTGCAAAACGAATAGCAGAATCTGCTGGAAAACGAGTTGTGGCAATCACCGTTGCTCCGGCACGAAGCATCATTAACGAAACATGATAGCCAATTTTCAAACGAGAACCAGTCATTAGCGCAACTTGGCCTTTTAGGTCAGCCGTTTGAAAGCGCTTTGCATAGTTCAAATCGCCACAGGAATGACACATGGTATCGTAAAATGGATGAAGTAATGTGAACTCTTTCTTACATACGTAGCAATTTCTTGCTGAAGAAATACGCTCGCCATTCATTCGGTCTTCTCCTTGAGGTAATAGCAATTGATCCGGAGCGGAAAAAACCGCGGAAGTTCTGGCAGCCCGAATTCCGGTCTTGCCTCTTGCCGTCCTATCCTTTGCCCGAATTTCTTGCTTTCGTTGATTATTGAGGGCCTTTCTTCGCTTTTTTAGTTCAGTACGATCTGGGCGAGATAAGATCCCTGCTGACTTTAGCAACTCAATACGCTCTTTTTCATCCAATAGAACTAAATCATCACTATTAGACACTAAACTTTTCAGCACTTCCAAACTTGCTTTAAGTTCTTCTTTTGTCAGTCTTCTAGTTTCAATATTTTTATTTTCCTGCTCTTCCAATGAATCTAATTTATTCTTTTACAAAAGTATTGAAAGCGCTGCTGAGATTCATGTAATTTGAAAAGATTGAAATTAACTTAGCAAAATGAAAACCACCCAATTCTACAATACAATTTCGCCCCTGTATTTTATGATTGACTTCTTTTTGAAAAGACATAAAAAACGACTCATTAAAGAAGTGAATAATTACCCGAATCACAGCATATTAGAAATAGGTGTTGGCCAAGGAAAGCACTTAGAACAATACGATTCAAAGCACATTACGGGAATCGATATCTCTGAAAAAATGTTAGAGCGGTCCAGAATAAATAATTCTCCCTCAATCAATTTTATTAAAATGGATGGGATCAACATATCCCAATTGCCGCAAAAATTTGATATTGTGATTTTATCTCATGTCCTTAGTACCAGTTCAAATGCAAACGAGATAATACAAGCGGCCCACCAAGCACTCAATCACAATGGTAAAATTATTATTCTAAATCATTTCTCTACTAACGGAATACTCTCTATTATTGAAAAAATTGCGCAACCCATCGCCCGACTTTTCCAATTCCAATCTTATTTCCCTCTTGAAAACTTAACTGCTTTAAAAGCCTTCCGACCAATGAAAGCACTTAAATTTGGGTTCTTCAATAGTTACCAACTTTTAATTTTTGAAAAACCTTAGTCTCAACCATATCACGCTTGCACTTAGCTTACTTTTTAGCTTATTCGTTTACTTGTTTTACAGAAGCGAGCAAACCGTAGTGAACGAAATCTTTCAGTTTATTTTTTCAGGAGATGTCTATTTTAATCTGAAAGCCATTATTTCCGGAAACATTGTTTTACCAAAACTATTAGTTTTCTCTTTGCCCGAAGGGCTATGGGTTTTGGCCGTAACCATCGCTTCAAAAAACATTTATTTTGGGATGCAAAAGCGACTTATTCACGTGGCATTTCTACCAGTTATTATTGCTATCATATTAGAATTGTTACAATTAACAGGCATAGCAAATGGCACTTTCGATTGGTGGGATTTAGCTAGCGCAATTTGTTTTTGGTCACTAGGCTACTATTTGCTTCCTTCTTCGTCTAAGAAACAACGATTATTTATAAAAATGAATGTCAATTCAGTTATTTGTCTAGCTTCATACATGGTTCTTTACTTGTCCCACGTTTCGGCTTAACTAATATTTAATAACTAAAAGGCAACAATCTAATTATATCCATGAAAAAATTATTTACCACACTCTTTTTCATTTTAGCCCTTAGCATTCTAGCATCTGCCTGTTCTGCATTATTTGTAAAAAAGAATCAAATGTTCTTGGGCAAAAATTTTGACTGGCACAATGGGGAAGGTGTTATCCTGCAAAATAAACGGGGCATCAAAAAAGTCGCCTACGGATTAGACAAAGACAATGTTGTTGGATGGACTTCCACTTACGGCTCCATAACTTTCAATCAAGTGGGAAAAGAATTTCCATATGGCGGAGTAAATGAGCGTGGCTTAGCAATTGAAATGCTTTGGTATTCTGACAGTTATTATGAAGAAAGCGGTCGGTCGACCGTTTCAGAATTAGAATGGATCCAGTATAATTTAGATAATTACAAGACAGCTGCCGAAGTTCAATTTTATCTCGATTCTATAAATATCAACCCTATAAATGCCAACTTACACTATTTAGTTGCCGATAGGGCTGGGAGGTCATTTGTAGTTGATTTTGTAAATGGCAAAGCGGTAATAAGCAACACTGACAAAGGGTATCAAGCCTTGACTAACAGTAATTACTTAGGTTCATTGAACTACTACAATACAAACAAGGATAACATCGATTTCGATTCCCGAAAATCAGCAGATCGTTTCTGCCAATTGAGCTCTAAAGCAACCTCAAAAAAAAGCAAAACAGTTAACGGGATGTTTTCAATTCTTGATGCAAGTAGCGAAGATCGAAACAATTACAAAACCTACTGGACCATCGTTTACGATTTAACAAACCTCATGATTTACTACAAATCGAACGACAGTCCAAATGTAAAAGAGATTAACGTAAGGGGAATTAACTTTAGTAAAGCTTCAACGACCTATGCAATGGACATAAACCATCACCAATTGTACTGGAAAAAATATACATCTTCTTGGAATTTACAACTTCTCACTCCCGCTTTGGAGCATGCTAAAATCAAGTTAAACATAGTCCAGGCAAATGATCACATGATGCAACCTGGTAGTTTTGTGATGGATAATAGCTATAAAACAAATCATCGAGATTTAAAAGTAAATTTTTCTATCAAAAAACAAAAAGGTCTAATTTTCTATACCTTGATGGAAGGGAAAGACAATTATCAAAAATTTAAAGGTTCTGTTTCTGCAGTAACAAAGGCAAGAACAAGTGAAATTCAAAGAATTCATTATTCTTTACCTGTTGGAGAATATGCATTAGCTGCATTCCACGATTTAAATTCAAATACCAAATTGGATAAATTTATTGGAATTCCATCAGAACCTACAGCATTTTCAAACGGGTCAAGAGCAACTTTTGGACCGCCAAAGTTTGAAAAAGTAAGTTTCGATTTGGCAAAAAAAACCATCTTACCAATCAAGATTAAATAATAGGTTTATCCCTCCCTATTCTCGTAAATCGCGAGTAACCTTAATTCTTCTGATTCTCAGGAAGTTTCAACTCTCCAGCTTCTAGTTTGTGAAATTGAGATGCCAAGTGAGCTAAGAAAGATATTATGTGTGTAATTGCGATTTGTGTTTGCTCTCCAATCTCTTTTTGTTTCAAACGCATGACCAAAAAGCCATAAACACCATGTATCCCTACATCTACTTGATTAATTAAGTCTTGCCCGACAGACTTTACCGTTAACTCTTTTAGTGAAGGCCTAGCAGCCTCATACAATTCGATGTATTTATTATCTTGATAAGCCGTAAGTAACTGATCATGCAAATCTTGTAACTGTACTATTTCACCTTTCAATTCTTTAAGGTGTCCTGAGCGTTGAATTTGCTGACGTTGCATTTTTTCTATTAGATCAGCATACCATAGCTTAATCTCTAATTTAACGTCAGTTGGTTGGTCAAAATGTTGAACAACGTTGGTGTCAATTTGTGTTATATCAAAACGGAAAGAACGAATAATATCTTCGATCTGGTACATGTACAGTAAATACTCTACAATATTTGTTCTCCGCTTTTCTCTAGAAATTAACATATGCTTTCAGTAATTTAATACTTCGCAAAATTGAGATTTATTTCATGAATTCAGGCCCTAACTTTCTTTCTATAATTGAACGAATCAATGAAATTGAATCTAAGTTTCATCGTGATTTACTGGCGTTACTATACTCTCCTTTCGTTTTCAAACCATTTTTCCCAAAAGAACTGCTCTTTGAATCACATGGATTTAGAGACTTCGAGGAACTTTGGGATTGGTTTATGAGCGTAAAAAACGAGCATTACACTAAAAATTTAGAAAAGCTTCGTTTAGGAAAATATGCGGAAGAATTACTTTATTTCTATTTTAAGAACAGTCACAAATACTCATTATTAGGTCATAACATCCAACTCATTGACGATAAATTGACGGTTGGCGAAATAGATTATTTGTTACAAGAAAATTCAACGGGCAACTTAATTCATTTAGAATTGGCCATAAAGTATTTTCTAAAAATCAACATTCAAGAAGAAGATCAATGGATCGGACCTTCAACAAAAGACAACCTTTCTAGAAAGAGGAATAAATTGGTAAATCACCAATTGCGAATAGTTGAAGAATACAATAGACTACTTCCTCCTGAGCTCCAGAAAAAAGATTTTACACCTCAACTACTTTTGAAAGGAGCAGAATTTATTCATTTGAAGGATTACGGTACTACAGAAAACCCTTTCAAAAATGCTTGGTGGGAGCACATTGAGAACCTGGAGCACATTCATAAGGGAAATCAACAATATACGATTGTTCCAAATCGGAAGGACTGGATTTTCCCTTTCAACAACCGGCTAGAGCGAATGAGTTTCGACCTTTTAGAAATAGAAATAACCGATTACCTGGAACTACAAAACGAAATTCTCATTTCCCGCTTCTCAGAAGATGGAACGCCCTTAGACCGCGGATTTATTGTTCGTTCTAACTGGCCCAATATTTAAAGGCTCATTTTATCCTTTAATTTTGCCGCCTGTCTTCTCGAAATTTCAATTTGTTTGCCGTCTGTCAACGTAACTCGTAATCCACCATTAAACCAACTTTCCATACTATCAATCCAATTTAAATTGATAATGAATTTTCGATTTGCTCTAAAAAACGACTTACTATCCAGCCGCTGCTCTAAATTATTTAACGACTTCAAAATAAGCGGTTTGTTTTTTTCAAAATATACTCGAACATAGTTTCCTTCCGACTCGAATGCGCTAACATCTTTTAATCTTACAAACCAGCACTTTTCTCCATCTTTTACAAAAACTTGATCATTCGGACCAAGACGATTTGTTGAATCTTCCTCCTCATCATGATCTTCAATTTCTTCTTCTTCCCTTACGTTTTCATTTAATTTATGAATACAATCTTTCAATCGGTCTTTATCAATTGGCTTTAACAAATAATCAAAGGCGTTAACTTCAAAAGCTTTTAAAGCATATTCGTCATAAGCCGTGGTAAACACTACTTCCGGAACAAATGAAAGCTCTTCCAACAAATCAAAGCCTGTTTTAGCAGGCATTTGTATGTCTAAAAAAATAAGATCCGGCTTCAATGCTTCTATGTTTTTCTTAGCATGATCTGCATTGTGACTTTCTCCAATAATCTCAATTTCAGGATATCCTGCTAATAAGTTTGTAAGTTCTTTTCGAGCTAATCGCTCGTCGTCAATAATTATTGCTTTCATAGTTCCTCGTTTTTATCGTCATTGTTGCTTTTAAACACTTTAATTTCCTTCATCTTAGTAGGGATAGTAACTTCTGCAATCACAGTTCCTTGTTTTGTGTTCGAAATGTTTAACACTCCATTCTCACCATACAGGAGGAATAATCGTTGCCTGCTATTTAACAACCCAAACCCAGGCTCTCGATCTGTTTCTTCTCGAAAATTTCCAGTATTTTCTATTGTCAATTTTAAATTCTCTCCATTCTTTTTGGCCCCAATAGTAATCGTTCCGCCTTCTGCTAGTTTGCTTATTCCGTGCTTTATACCATTCTCTACCAATGTCTGAAGCAACATCGGAGGCACTCTGTGGTCTTTTGTATTCTCTTCTATCTCATACTTGACCTTCAATCGTTCTTCGAACCGAGTTTGCTCTAAACTCAAATAATCATTCACCAATTGCAATTCTTGACTCAATGGAATTAATTTCTGTCTTCCCATTAGCAAAGAGCTTCTTAAAATATTAGATAGCTGAGTTATTGAATCCTTCGCACGCTCAGGGTTTTCATCTACCAAGGCACGAATACTATTCATAGAATTAAAAATAAAATGCGGGTTAAGTTGGGATTTTAATTTATTTAACTCTACTTCAGTACTTAACGCTTGCCATTTCAAATTTTTAATTTCCTCTTTCCTATAGTTTTGAATGAAATGGAACAAAAAATACAGCAACGACCATAAAATAAAATTTACTGAAAGGTTAATAGTAGTGGTAAGTATGTCTAGAAAAGTGAGTACTACTTTTTGCTGGGCAATTATTATTTCAATAATAAATGTATACAGAAAATAATACGCTACACCACAGAGAATGGAAGTAAGAATTACTCTTGGAATGAGATCTACAATCTTCAACCGCAGCCAATCCAATTGCAAAATTACTTCCCGATAGGTGTGCGAAATGAGAATTCCTAAGGTAAACGTGATTACTAAACTAGAAACAAAATAGAAGCCTAATTCCTTTCCTTCCAATTCGTTTAACACCCACATGATAAAGGTGTAACTGAACCACCCCAAAAACTGACAAACCCAATACAATTTTAGCTTTGAATCCATATTACCTTATTTGTGCATCAGTTTATAAATTTATGTTTATTAATTTTATATGCAGAATCATATCAACTGTAAAAATGAATTCTAACTTGATAATTTGCAAATGCGTTGAACTAAGTTAATTTGAAATATATAATATCGATTTTCAATTACACCAAAGGAGAATTCAAGTTACAAGTGGAAACTTTAACCTTGTTATGAGCTAGAAAAATGAATATAAAACACTTAGTATTTCTTTTATTCTTAGGACTTGTTAGTCTTGGACTTTTTAGCCAGGCTAGAGAGAACAATAGTCGTCCATCAGCCAGTAAAACTTCACCTAAAGACAAAGGCTTTCAATTGGACAAAGTTGTTATTGGTGGAAATCTTGGTGCTCAATTTGGAGATTTAACACTAGTAGAAGTCTCTCCAACTATTGGTTATAAACTAACAGAGAATTGGTTGGCAGGTGTTGGCGCAAGGTATATTTATGTTAAACCCCGTTTATTTCCGTCCTCGAATATAATAGGAGGAGCTATATTTAATCAATACGCAATTGTAGAACAAGTGGTACTTCATGCTGAATTCGAATACTTAAGTTTCGAAAACCTTAATGTTCCTGGTGAACGAATAGACTTTTATAGTCCGTTAGTTGGTGCTGGTTATAGATCAAGTATTGGAGGAAATTCATTTGCCAGCTTTTTGGTATTGTTTAATTTAAATGACGACATCAATTCACCTTATAATAATCCTATTCTCCGCTTTAATTTGGGCTTTGGTTTGTAGATTAGTTCGTTGGAATTAAAATTCTTTGATTATTCCATTTCCCAGACCATTCAATTAGCGGAATTACACTACTATTCACATCCAAGAATTCACCCTTTTCATTTTGTTTAATCCACCATAGTTCTCCATTTCTTAGCGCCGTTAATACCTTTTCTAAAAGTTGATTTTCGAATTTCAAAGCTATCTCTGCGCCTTTCTCGTTGTTTTTTAAATCCATATTCATGGCTGCTTGATCTGGCATAAATCGTTCTTCCAACACACCCTTGTCAAAATCCTTTCGATTCTTCTTTTCATGCGCCTTTCCTAACTTCAAAGCTCTTCTTTTCCCTATTTGATTAGTAAGAGTAGCCATCCAATACGCATGTCGAACAGCATCGCACTTGCTGCCACTGAGTGTATTTCCTTCAAAATAATTAGCCTTCTTCAAACTATCCATTACAACTAAAACTTTTTTACTAATTCGATACGCTTTTCCTGCGATAAAAGGGTGAGTAATTACCCATATTTTCTCTGCTGTTCCTGTTCTCTTCCATATTGATTTCTGACCTGAAGCAGCCATTGAAAACAAAATACATATGCCCAATAGAAACTTACTCATACCATTCGCTTATAATTCCTTCTCCACCCAAATTATTCATTTGCCGTAACACCCAATTCGAACGGTTTTTCATATACGCAGAGGGCGACTTTAATTTATAAACCAATGGGTTTGGTAAAACGGTAGCCATTAATGCAGCATCATTTCTATTTAATTTCATAGCTGATTTATTGAAATATACTTGAGCAGCGGCCTCAGCGCCATATACCCCTTCACCCAGTTCAACCACATTGATGTACACTTCCATCACCCTCTCTTTCCCCCAAACAAACTCGATTAAAAAAGTGAAATAAACTTCTAGTCCTTTCCGTAAATAACTTTTAGTTGGGAACAAAAAAACATTTTTTGCTACTTGCTGACTGATGGTGCTCGCTCCTCTAACTTTTTTTGATTCTTTGTTGCTTTCTATTGCTCGTTTTATTGCTTGAACATCAAACCCATTGTGGTCCAAAAATTTCTGATCTTCAGAAGAAATAAAGGCTAGAGGAAGAGAAGAATCAATGTCTTTTATATCCTTCCAACGATAGTCTATTTTATAATTTTCTTGATTCCACCACTTGTAAAACATCATTCCAGAAATTGGCGGTGCAACAAATTTGTAGAGAACGACAGAACCTATGCTAAACAGCAAAAAGGTCATTAACAGTTTCAGGGTAATTTGCAAAAGGAATTGAACTATTTTTTTCACTTGCTAAAAATACATTGAACCTTTTTGAAATACTAAGGTTAATCTTGTAAATAAAAAAGATTATGAAAAAGTTAAGTATTGCAGTAGCCATTTTTACTTTGGTAGCATGTGGTGGAGAAGGGAAAAAAACAGCACCTAAAAAAGTAGACACGGCACCGACTAAAGTAGCTGAAAAGGAATTAGAAATTATTGAGGAAGTTGAAGAGAAGGAAATAGTTGAAATTAGGGTCTCAGCTCTAGGAGAAAGTATGGCAGAAATTGCTTTTGAACCAAAAGCTTTATCCGTTCCTGCAAACTCTAGGGTAATACTAACTTTTGAGAACAAAAGCTCTGCAGAAGGCATGTTACATAATTTTGTGTTAGTAGAATTAGGCAGCGGATCAGAAATTGCTGCAGCGGGCATTAAAGCAGGATTAGACAACAACTTTGTTCCAGATGATAAAAGAATCATTGCTTATACGAAGATGAGCAACATGGGCGAGACCATAACGATAGAATTTGATGCACCCGCTAAAGGTTCTTATCATTATGTGTGTACCTATCCTGGACACATCAGCATGATTGGGAGATTGAATGTTATATAGGGATTGTATCTTTTAATAAAGGAGAAAGCGCCGCTGTGAAATCAGTGGCGCTTTTTTGTTAATCACCGTGATGTAACCATAATAGAAGAAGCAGTCCAGTTTATTAATTAGCAGATTGCCATGCGGCTATCGCCTTCTCTTAATGACTTTCGATTTGTCATTGCGGCTGTCCGCCTTATACCGGGATCAGAACGCAGTGGAGAGAAGCATTCTGGTAAAATGGTATCGTCACTGCGATGGAGCATTGGCGGAAGAAGCAATCTGGTTAATCGAACAGATCGTCGCAGTCGTGCCTCCTTCGCGAAGACGTTACTCGACCACTAACTTCCCACTTAGAAACTCGCCTTTGTTGTTTCTAATCTGATACAAATACAAGCCTTGGATTATTCCACCTAATGAAATACGATGCTCATTGCCAACTCGTAACTGCTGCTCTTGCACCAACCTACCTTGCAAATCATAAAGCAAAAAACTAAAGTGTCCGTTTTGTTCTACTTCAAAAGTCAAGTTCACTTGATGGGTTGCTGGGTTGGGAAACAAATTATGGTTGCGTTGAATTAAATCCCGTTCTCTTAACCCAACCCCCGTATCAAAAGGGATACTATCGCAACTGCCCAAATACACATCATCAATATAATAGTAGGTTCCAATATTATTAGGCTCTGAGCGATTACCACCAACAAATAAGGTATCAACTTCTGTAGAATCCGTAAAATTCCCAATAGTTATATACTTTTCCCCACCAGATGCTTTGTATTGAAAATCAAATTGTAACCACACTTGCTTCTCTTGAATAAAAGTATCAGGAGAAACCATTATTTGCGGAGTAAAAGGCAAATAAAAGAAGTCATTCGACTGAATACTTGTTGATGAAAAATAAACGCCCAACTTGTTTTTAGAGGCAAAAACAACAGAATCTGCCAATGACACAAATAGCTGCAAACAGTAGGTACTGTCTTGAACCAGTGATTCCGTCATTTCATTTTGAATATACTCTCGAAAACGTTTTGAATCATTACTCTGAAACAAAGAATACATCAATAAACCTAGGTAATTATTTCCAGAATGTGCAAATTGATAACCTGCGAAATTTTGTGGTGAACTTCTGTTTAAATTCGAAGGAGTCATCAAATCGGGACTACCTTGAGTGGGAATAACCCAGCTAGCTGACAAGTACAGAGGTGTCACTTTTGGTAAAGCGGTAATTTCAAAACTAGAGTTGGGCAGTAGATTCTGCGCAGCCAAAAAGCCTGCACAGAATAGTAGAAATAATGTAAGTGATAAACGCATTTACTGTAATATTAATTTACCAGTATGCAGAACTTCTGCACCCTGCACTAATTTACAAAAATAAGCCAGATTGCGACGTCTGCTATCACCTTTTCGCTATGACCGACGATTAGTCATTGCCCCTATCCGACCTTCGACAGGATCAGAACGCAGTGGAGAGAAGCAATCTGGTAAAATGGTATCGTCACTGCGATGGAGCATTGGCGGAAGAAGCAATCTGGTTAATCGAACAGATCGTCGCAGTCGTGCCTCCTTCGCGAAGACGTTACTCGACCACTAACTTCCCACTTAGAAACTCGCCTTTGTTGTTTCTAATCTGATACAAATACAAGCCTTGGATTATTCCACCTAATGAAATACGATGCTCATTGCCAACTCGTAACTGCTGCTCTTGCACCAACCTGCCTTGCAAATCATACAACATAAAACTAAACTTTTCGTTTTGTTTTACCTCAAAAGCTAGATGAACTAGATTGCTTGTGGGGTTCGGGTAAAAATTATGATTTCGTTGAATTAAATCTTGTTCTCTTATACCCACTCCAGTATCAAATGGTAAACTATCGCAACTGCCCAAATAAACATCATCGATGTAATAATAGGTACCAATATTATCTACGTTTTGACGACTTCCGCCTCCAACATTCAAAGTATCTATTTCTGTGGAGTCTGTAAAATTCCCGATAGTAATAAATTTTTCTCCGCCAGATGCTTTGTATTCAAAATTAAACTCTAACCATTCTTGTTTTTCTTGTAGAAAAGAATCCGGCGAAACCAATACTTGAGCGGAAAATGGCAGGTAAAAAAAATCATTGGATTGAATTTTGGTTGCAGAAAAATAAACGCCCAGCTTATTTTTTGAAGCAAAAATGCAAGAGTCTGCTAACGAAATGAATAGCTGTAAACAGTAGGTGCTGTCTTGAACTAATGATTCTGTCATTTCATTTTGAATGTACTCTCTTACTCTTTTAACATCATTATTCCTGTACAACGAGTATATTAACAAACCCATGTACCCTTCACCGCTTTGTGCAAATTGATACCCTGCAAAATTTTGGGGAACATTCCATCCTGCATTACTAATCAGCGTGGTAAACAAATCTGGACTACCTTGAGTTGGAGAGATCCAACTAGCCGGCAAGTACAGAGGAGTCACTTTTGGTTCAGCGGTAATTTCAAAACTAGAATTGGGCAATAAATTCTGTGCATCGCTTTGCGATGCACAGAATAGTGCTATAATTAAAAATATCCTCTTCATTTACTGTAAAATTAGTTTTCCTGTTTGAATTACCTCTCCACTTTTTACCAATCGATAAATAAATAATCCAGCTTTCATTTCAGTAACACTTATCGTATGTGTATTTCCTTCTTGCAAGTTTGATGTTTGATGTAATTTACCCAAAACATCCAGTAACTGAAACTCTACCAAATCATTACTCCCTACTAGGAGTAAAAAATTAATTTGATCCTGAGCAGGATTGGGATACACTAGAAATTCAGACTCTTCTGCAGCTTTCAACCTTCTAAACGGTTTTTGAACCATTTTTGGGGTCATTTCGCAGTCGTTAACAATAAAACCATAGCCCATATCTAACATGATGTCTCTAGCAAAATACACGGCAATACCATCGTAATAAGGGCATAACATGGCAATTCTACCAATTTCAATACTGTCTTGTGTAGTTAGTATTTGCTTCATTTTTAGCTTTTGTTGTATGGCGGCTATTACAGCTACATTCGCATCGAAGTTATTGGTAACAGCAGCTGCAGCAACTGCCCTATTGTTTTTGCCAAAAGCCTTGCCCAATGTGGTGTTCTTCATACTATCAACAAAAGGTCTCCAGCTGCTGTCAGCTGATAAAACAGAATCTTTCGCTAATTTCCAATACAACAATTGCTGGTTGAGCCGCACGGCACTGTCTACCGCATGTTTCATATAGCCCATTCTGCCTTGTACCATTTTTTTTACATGGTTTGCATTAATTACTCTGTTACTATTCGTATTAGTAGCTCCAGATTTAGTACGCAAAAGTGCAGAGCAGCCAACATTACTCGGAGATCCACCGCCTGCTTTTAAGATAGGAGTCCAACCGAATGATGCCAACATTGAACTATTAGGGGGACTATACACGCCCCCACCATTCACAAACAGTGTACATGAATCTCCATCTGACTGATTTGCAAATGTATGTCCAAAGAATGTTCCATTCCATTGGTTACCCCCTGCAGCGCTTGAGCTTCCTACATTTCCAATAAATCCATTATTGGCCAATACAAACCCGTAATAGTTATTTTTCATGTTATTGTTTGCTACTAAAGTAGTAGCGTCATTACTTCCTGAAAATTGCAACCCTACACCCATACCTTCCGTTTTATTACACTTAATTTCAGAACCGTTACCATACAGGCTCACCGCATTTTCTAGCGAAATACCTATTACTTTGGGGTTACTACTGGCACTTATTATGGTATTGGAGCGCACAATAAATTCGTTTTCAGAGTTGGTTACCCTTATCCCATATGCTGGTGCCGGTGGTGGGCATTGAAAGAAAGGTGGACAATTAGACCCTTGCACAAAATTATCGTTCATTTCCGTAATGGTATTGTTATAAATATCAGCAGAAGTAAACCAAGCTTGTATACCCGTTTTAGCATATAAAATAGTGTTGTGGTGAATTTTTGCTGTTGCCAAAGAGTCGTTATAAACATTACGAGTTACAATAGCAAAACCATTAACATTGTTTTTGTTCGTATAGCTCCAACCTGTGCGCTTCCTTTCTAAATCGAATGTATTATAATCTATCTCAAGGTCTGTAACTGCCTCTGTTAAAATTCCCTGTGTTACGTTATGTATTAAATTATAAATTATGCGAACAGGTTCATTATTATTTATCAAGTATAAAAAATTGGATTCTTCTTGCCACGGATAATCAGTTACTAACAATCCTCCAAACTCATAATTAACTCTGTTATACCGCATATCCAAATCCATTGATCCATTTCCATTAACAGCTATTTTACATTGCCTAAAACTAGTGTAACTCATAGTAGTGGTATAATCTTGAATACTGTTTGTTGAATTAGTGATGGTAATGGCTTTTTCTGTTTTTGATGGATAAGTCAAATCGTAATTATTGAAATTTTCAAAGGTCACAGAATTTAAAGTGAAGTCAGAATTTCGTGAGTCAATACCACCTGCTCTTCCATTCAGCTTACGAATTGATGCTAGGGAAGGAGTATTCTTTAAATTGAATCCTAAAGTTCTAATAGTAGTACTTGTATCAATGTCATGAAAATTTATTAGCTCTATGGCAACAGAAGGGTAATACGATGAGCTTGAATTTGCCAAAGGAGAGGTACAGTCAAAATTGCAATTCTTTACAATAAACTGGTTACTAGAGAGCGGTACAGAATTAATATTTGAATCGTCTATTTTAATGCACCTCTCATTTCTATCAAAATATACGTTCTCAATGCGTGAAAAATTGTTATTGTCGGTTAAATCGGTGTAAACAATCCCTTCTTTCATGTTAGAAATTTTAACATTCATGGCAGGCACTTGAGTAGATTGATTGCCTTGTATCAGCAAATCAGCATTTGCCGCACCGTCTACAAAAATACCATCCCAAAAGTCATTTGGCGAACATGTTTTAATTTGGTTTACTGCTCCATCTATATCTTCAATTCCAAGCTGGGCACCGTTATTCACAACAATTCTGCTATTTGCAGCCATTTGAAAATCACAATCTTGGAATATTAAATTTTGGTCTACCGTAAAGATGCCATTTATCTCTATCCTCTTATTTTTAATTATAAAAGTTCCACCACCAAGGTTCGTTTTCGCCCATGCAGCATCATTATTTGTAATTATATCAGTTGTTGGGGTTGTGCCTTCTAAATGTACATCGTCTATTACTACATATGAGTAGTCTGAAGGAAAAAGAGTATCATTCTCACATAAGATTACTAATCTATCGTAAACGCCGTTTACAACAACACTTGTGTCATTATAACTGTGTAAATTAGGATAATAATTAGTGATTTGAGCTTTATTAATGGTTGCTATCAGTTGTGCGTTTGTATTAGTGGCCAATGTTAAAATACTATTGAACTTAGGTGTTGATAAACCAGAAAGAACAGCATCGGTAGTTAAGTACACCTTAATTCGATCTGGGGTTTGCAAAATACTGTTATGAAAAAATAATGGTGAAAATTGTTCTTTTCCATATTTAAAGCTCAATTCCATAGTACTACCCATTGCTGTTGGCTTACGCAATACATTTGCCATCGCTTCAGAAAATTCTCCTGTAGGAACATTATGGTTGCCACTTGAAATCCCGCCATAAGCATTTACCCCATCATAAAATAAATCACAATGATTGACCACATCTTCCCAGGAACAAACCAACCCATTTTGAAATCCAGAATTATCGAATGAATCTAAAGGAAAAGCAGATAGATTGTTCATATTACCGTTTACGGTTAACTCATCAGTACAAAAGTCAAATGCGCAACCATCACAGGGAGTCCGAACGGGGCTAGGAATACTATAAAATACAAAAGAGATTGGGTCAGGATAGGCTGCCTCATTCTTATCTAATACAATAACATACTCTAATCCTATTTCGAGATTCTCAATAGTCCAAGAAGCATGACTAAAAACGGCATAAACATCATGCTCTTCAACAAAATTTAATTCCTCGCAATTGCCTTCTTCTATAGTATACAAGGTCATTTTAGTAATCGGCAAATTAATGTCTGAATTATGTTTTACTGTAACATTAACTTCAGTATCATCTGCAACAAATTTGAAATACGTCTGCACTTGATCTTGAACAAACTGTCTACTGGTGGTAATTTCATCTAATATATAAGTGGTTTCACAACTTTGCCCATCTTCTTGTCCAATAGTGTATCCTGCGTTTAAGATAATTAACAATCCAAATAATAACTTTTTCATTTTAGTAGTAGCTTAAAATTTTTATAAATAAGTAACCAATGTTCAATAAATACCGAACTGTGCATTGCTTGAAACATATACTTTCAGCAATGACTTTTTAAAACTTAGAAAGGTTTTGGCACACAGGCAGCCAATGCAGTTCGAGAAACTACGTTTCGAATAAGACCTTCGAAACTGTGTTTAATTGGTTTATAATGAGTTAAATATCTGTCTCTTATACACA
>CAJXRL010000015.1 GCA_913059105.1 uncultured Flavobacteriales bacterium | reverse complement strand
AGATTTCTGCCTGTCTCGTGGGCTCGGAGATGTGTATAAGAGACAGGTACATTAGATTCTACTTTTACACATCACAATTATGTATAAATTACCGGCCTATGAATTCCAGTTCCTTTCAATCTAATACTCAAGAAGTTTTATTAACTACAATACATAATCAAGATAGTGTTGTAGAAGTATACTTAAACGATGATCGCAAAATAATAACAGAACTTTTACACCTCTCAGGTCTCAGAGTAAAAGTGTACCAATATAAGTTAGAGAATTACAAGCAACGCCCTGGAACTTTCGAAATCTTCCAAAAGATCTAGTTTTCTATTACAAACTTCAGCGTTTGATTCGATTCAGTTAATTGAATAAAATAGATTCCATTTGGCAATTGTAAATCAATTAGTAGTGTTCCTTTTCTATTTATTTGACGCTCGGCCACAACCGCACCCAAACTATTCATAATGAGAATTTTAGAATCTAACACCTCTTTTGATAATTTGATGGTAAACTGTCCCTTATTTGGATTTGGATATAAACCGAATAATTCATGCTCTTGCTCTATATCGTTTATAGAAGTAGATACATTTCGTAAAATTACCTTATAGTCTTCTACTTCACCAAATTGGTTACCGCATGGTTGAGGATCGCTCCAATACGACAAACGAACTCTTAACGTAACCGTATCTCCAACACTTGCTGCGCTGGGAACCGTAAATGTGCTGATAGACCCTCCTCCTGAATTTGGATCATATAAAACTCTCTCTGCAATTGTAAAGTCCGCATCACTATCAAAGTCAATCCAGGCTCCAAAGTCATTGCTTCCCCAACCTGTGTTGGCACTTAAATCTAATGTATAACTTGAATCTACGAACAAACTTAATATTGGGGTAGCATAGGCCGTATAAGCATTGTTTAAAGTAGTGTTGTTCACGTTTTCGATTGTAACATTGTCGAGATACAAGTTTCCAGAACCGTTATTTCCTGTTGCTACACAATTTTCGAATGGAGTAACGGTATACATGAACTTGTACGTTTCAGTTGTATCATTACTTGTTCCCACAGCAAAAACCTTGAAATACATTTTAGTTCCTACAGCAAATTGCGGTAGTGGACTGTTCGACACCCAGGTAGAATCAATTGTATTGGTCATAGCAATTGTATTTCCAAACACAGCCGAATCTCTAGACCATTCAACATAAACTGAGCTAGATGCAACCGGATATTTAATTTTCGACGTTACATATTGATCTACACCAAATTTTGGATTATTATCTGTTGGAGTGTTTGAAATAGCAGTGTACACTATTGATGGATAAGCCTTTCTGCCGACCAAAGCGTATTCCCATAACCCTCTGCCCCAAGTTGCCGCGCGAATGGTATTGGTTCCATACATTACTTCAAGTTCCTTAACAGCCATATTGGGTAACCCTGTATTATACAATGACCAATTGGTTGACCCCATTGGCATAGTATACACTCCGATTTCAGCCCCCAAATAAATATTGCTAGTATCTGTATGATCGATCACTACCGATAAAATTGGCATACTTCCAAGATTGTATGTAATATTTGTCCAAGAAGTTCCGCCGTTGGTTGTCATCCAAACTTTAGAATTATCCGTTTGATACCTTGCATAGACAACAATTATAACGTCATCATCATTTGGATCGAACGCTATGTCTCGAATTGAAGCATTGGGTAAGTTTGAACGAATACTTGAGAAACTCACTCCTCCATCAGTAGATTTTTCGATTGCGCTACCTCTTGCAACAACAATTATGTTTGAATTAATTTGAGCTATTTCTGCATGTTGTATATCTCCATTAATAGTTGATGGATTTGCAAGTTGAGTAGACGTTGCAGTAAAATCATCTGATTTCCATACTGCATTTCTAAAGTCGTAAATCGTCATGTGGTTATTTGGATCGTAAGCCAAAGGAGCTTCCCAATATGCTCCTGTACTTCCTGAAGGGCTTGCACCTGAAGAGTTAAACCCTCCGTTTTTAGATAATCGTCTACTCCCATATTGTACACTTCCCATCATCCAATCTTGATTTAAAGGGTGAATTAACGATTCCATGCCATCTGCTCCATACATTTCAACCCAACCTTGTTCGGTTAATACACTTGTACCATTGTCCTGCGAACCTGAAATTGATCGGTAATGATTGGATTGAGAAACGCCCAGTTTGTAATTTTCTCTAATTCCAGTTCCTTCACTTAGAATAGTCCAACTCACTCCGCCGTCAGTCGACTTGGATAAAAACCCATCAGTTGCAGCATAGAAGTTACCATTGACTGACTTTAAGTTTCGTACATCGGCATGAATATAATTGGTACTAGTTGTATAACTGGAAGAATTTGAACTTGTATTTCCATTTGTATTTCCTAAACTCCATCTTGTTCTTCTGACAAAGTTACTTCCTCCGTTTACTGAATTATCTATATCAAGGTAACCGTATACCATATTCGAAGAATCTTGATCATTCACAGCAAATCCTCCGCAAGTTTGTGTTGAATTAGAACGAAAGCGAAAATTGACTCCTTTATCGGTTGAAATCCATACTCCATTATTTGAAGCAAACCAAACACAATCGTCACATTGTGGCGAAGTCTCTAGTTCTACTCTTCTATTAGCAGCATTTCCCGGAATAATATTTGACACAGCCCAGGTAACACCAAAATCATTTGAAATTACAATCTTATCAGCTACAGTACTGCCAACATCACTATATAAGTATATAATACTGTCATTAGTAGGGTGAAAAGCTATTTCAATAATATCGAGATTTATTAAATCGGCTGACCAAGTGGCAAGGTTGTCTGTTGATTTGAATAATCCTCTATTCGTTCCTACAAACACTACATCTTTAATTCTTGGATGATAAGCGATTGCATCAACTTGAAAATTATTCCCCAATCCAAGTTGTGATATACCAGTCGGATTAAAAGCAGTGCTTGTCCAGGTCAGGCCTCCATTGCTACTTTTATATATTCCATGTGATGTACTATTTGACGCATTTCTAACATTTATTAAAACCGAATCAGAATTAGTTGGTGAAACCGTCATGGTATTCACGCCACTAGCAAATAAGAAATCAGTTGTTACATTCCATGAAACGCCTCCATTTATACTTCTCCAAAAACCCCCACTTCGGCTTCCTAAATACATAATATTTGAATCAACAGGAGATATATAAAAATCTTCCACTCTTCCTAATCCTGCAGAATAATGCCCTGTTATACTATCCATCCTGTATGGTCCTAAACCTCTCCAACTGCTGCCAAACAAGCTTTTGTTGTTGGGGCTGTTTTTTACAAATTTCTTGTATTCCATTTCAGCCAAATAAGGATTGGAATTAACTCTATTCCCATCGGGATAAAACTTGTATTCATTTGCATTCACCCATCGCATAAATGGCTTATAACCTGAACCTTTTACGTTTTTATCAACGGTAGAAAAATACCCTTCCCCTGCATCAACCACGTCGTAAAAATTAACCGTGTTGTCATACATCATATCTTTCAACTGAGACCTACTTGTAACCTCATTATTTTGTGCTGACACTGATGAGATAAATAGAATGCTTAGAATTTTTAAAATATTTTTCATAGGTAATTTCAAGGTAAATAAATGGGCTCTTTAGTCAAAAATTTGCTAATTGTTTGACGGTAATTCTGTTTGTCTTTTGTAAAAAAGATAGTGGCTCGATCTACAACACCATTGTCTTTAGAAAGTGAACTTTCTTTTTCTGTCACTTCAAATTTTATAGCGTTAATTCCTGCTATTCGTACTTCATTATATGTTGAAGAAATATAAACTATACTATCTAGTATAATTCTGGAATTTGTAAAAGGCTCAATTTGAATAGTTACGTAAAATTTGCTTTCTTCTCCTTGTGTACCAGGTATTTCTTTTTGAATAAATGCCTGTTCAACTACCAGTTCTGTCGATTCTCTATAATTCCCCACGTCGCTACCTCTATTGACATTACAAGAAAACGTCACCGTAATTAATAGAAAAAATAAAATAAATTTTTGCATATTTTAACCGTTTTGCTAAAATACTTAAACGCAATCTTTAAATTCGACTTTTATTTGACAAACAATGATACAATATAACCCTAGAGAGTGGTTCGGGCTCATCTTTAAATTCCATAAAAGCGATACCTTTCGTCAAATGCTTTGGGTGTTAATCTTGTTCGCCTCATTTTGTGGAATCGTTGTTTTTCTAGAACTGCGTTATGAGGAGGTATATGCATTTAGCAATACCATACAAATACACTCTCTTTTAGGATTTGTAATTGGACTGCTACTAGTTTTTAGAACAAATACCGCTTACGAACGTTGGTGGGAAGGCAGAAAGAATTGGGGCGCACTGGTAAATAATAGCAGAAACTTTGCTATCAAAATAAACGCAATGCTTCCTAGCTCCGATACGGAGAGTCGAAAATTATACAGAGCACTAATTCCCAACTACGTTTATGCCATGAAAGAGCATTTGCGAAAAGGAGTAAAGTTAGAAGAATTGGAAGACAACAAATTTCAAAGCAATAAAGAATTAGAAAAATTCAAACACATTCCTAATCAAATTGCTCAAGCCATGTACCTTCGATTACATCAAGTGTACAAAGAAGGAAAGATTAGCGGCGACCAACTCATTACCATTGACCGGGAATTAAACGCTTTTACAGATATAATTGGAGCTTGTGAACGAATCAAAAAAACACCTATTCCCTTCTCTTACAACCTATTTCTAAAAAAATTCATCTTTGCTTATACCCTAACCCTTCCCTTCGGGTTAGCTTACGAAATGCATTATTGGACCATTCCAATTTGCACTTTCATCCTATACATTTTTGGCAGTTTAGAACTATTGGCTGAAGAAATTGAAGACCCTTTTGGCACAGATGCTAATGATTTAAATACCGACGGAATTTCCTCAACGATTAAGGAAAATGTGAGGGAAATCTTAAGATAATGGATAATGTCCAATTATGACATTCATTTATTATTCTATTAATAAATTGACTAATTGTTAATTTCATTTGTAAAATTAAAACATGGCTTCAGGTTTTTTTGCACTTTTAGATGACATTGCTGTATTAATGGATGATGTCGCAGTAATGGGAAAGATTGCTACCAAAAAAACAGCCGGTATATTAGGTGACGATTTAGCGGTAAACGCAGAGAAAGCATCAGGATTTGTTGCTTCACGAGAAATTCCAGTTTTATGGGCCATTACAAAAGGATCGTTTTTAAACAAGCTAATCATTCTGCCTCTTGCCTTTTTACTAAGCGCTTTTGTGCCAATTGCCATTCCATTAATACTGATAGGTGGAGCTCTTTATTTAGCGTATGAAGGCGCTGAAAAGATTTACGAAATGCTCGTTCCTCATGAGCATGATGAAGACAAGGAGGTTTCTGGTGAAATGTCTGTTGAAGAGGTTTTAGCTATCGAAAAAACGAAAGTAAAATCAGCCATTGTTACTGACTTCATCCTCTCTATAGAAATTATCATTATTGCATTAGGAACAGTAATCGGAAAACCTATAATGGAACAAATATTGGTCGTTTCATTTGTCGCTGTGGTTGCTACTATAGGAGTATATGGAATTGTTGCACTAATTGTTCGAATGGACGATGCAGGATTTCGATTGAAGGAAATGAGTAACAAGCCGGTTGTTCAAGCTATTGGCAATGGCTTAGTACAAGGGTTGCCAATTGTGATTAAGAGCTTAGGCTATATTGGAACAGTTGCGTTATTGCTTGTAGCAGGTGGGATTTTTGTTCATTACATTGACTTTATACATCATCTTTCTGAGGGCATTCAACTTCCCGAAATGGCAAAAGAATTTATTACCGGCCTGATAATTGGTTTTGTAGTTTTAGCTGTTGTCCTTTTGATTAAGAGGATAATTAAAAATAAGTAATACTAGAATTTAATACCACCAACGTCTTTAATTCTGTTAAAAATTCAACCTTAAAAAGAGAATAATCTTACCTTTGCTTAAAGCATTTTATCATGAAATTAATTCTTTTAAGTATCGGCATGTTAGCCATAGGTTTCGCAGGAATTGCAATCAAAATTTTACTAAAGAAAGACGGGAAATTTGCAGGTACTTGTGCCAGTAATAATCCAATGTTAAACGAAGAGGGAAAACCTTGCGGCTTATGCGGAGCTAAGCCTGAAGAGATGTGTCAAAAAGAAGACTAGTCTTTTAGTAAATACGGTTCCAAATTCGGAGTAACATACGTTTCAAATTCTCCATTTACAGAAGATGAAATCAAGTATGCTTTTGTCTTAGTATGATTCTTTAAATAGTGAATACTCTTCTCTTTCCCCATTACCATAAAAGCTGTTGCCAAGGCATCTGCAGTTCCACAATCGTTCGTAATAACCGTTGCACTCAGTAGACTATTTTCAGCTGGATAACCAGTTTTTGGGTTTAAGGTATGCGAATACCGTTTTCCATCAACTTCGTAGAATTTCCTGTAATTTCCTGAAGTAGCCATAGCTGAATTTTCAAGAGAAATTCGTTGAGCTAAATTGCGCTCTAAATTTGTTCCGTCTGGGCGATCAATTCCAATAATCCACCAATCACCGAACTTATTCTTGCCTTTTACTATTAGTTCACCACCCAATTCAATGTAATAGTTTTGAATGTTTCTTTTCTCCAATAACAACTTCATAACATCGACAGAATAGCCTTGCGCCACTGCGTTGAAATTTATTCTTGCCATTTTATTATTGGTATACATTCTATTCCCTTCCAATGCAAACTGTTTGAAGCCACAACTCTTTAGCAAGCTATCTACCAAACTAGTATCCATACGTTGTGGATTCGAATAATCAAACCCCCAAGCTTTTATTAACGGACCGATGGTTGGGTCAAAAGCGCCATTTGTTTCCTTATTGATGTTAGAAGATAGTTGGTAAATGCTTAAAAACATATCGTCCAATTCAATGGTATCGCCTTCATTTAATCGTGAAATATTTGAAGTTGGAACGTAAGTTGACATGCTTAAGTCAATGGCTTTCAATATAGAGTCAAATTTTTCCTTTAGACCTTCTTCATAATCCTCTGCTAAATATTTAATGGTATACGTTGTTCCCTGCGCTTCACCCTTTATCACCACCTCAGTCGCTCCTTCATTTGTAGTTTCTTTAGTCTTTTCTGAGACACTATTACAAGCAAAAAGGCTTATTAATAGAATTAATAAAATGGAATTCCTCATGCTTCGCTTTTGTTTTTAATGTCCCAAGTGTGGTCTCCCATAAGCCGAGCTGTTGCTATGTAATGTGAATATTTCCAACTCCTACCCCATTCATTTGGACCAATCATTGAAAGAACGTTTTTCCCATCTTCTTTCTCATACAAATGATAGGTGTGACCCGTAATTGGTTTAAATCCCATTTCTGCATTATAAATTTCTTCGGCAATAGCCACCCTTTCCTTCAACTTATTTGCTTGATGCACCAACAGTTCCATCTGGTCATGGATTTGCTTCATTTGCATATTTGTTTGCTCAACCATTGCACTCATAGAAGTAGATTTTATTCTCTCCTTATCCTCAGGAAAAATAATAGCACTTCCTACCGTATGTGCATAAGGTAAATTATGAGGATTGTGAGTAATCTTATCCTCGTCGATATATACTATTTTGCTATAGTCTGGTTTGAACTTTTCTTTCTTCTCTATCATTAAACTTGATTTTCTTCTCTAGTAAACACAGGATTTCCATTTTTGCTCATTTCACCGTTAAATCGATAGCCAGCAACATCAAACCCTTCCAATTCTTTAGGATCTTTAATTTGGTTTTCAATAATATAGCGACTCATGTAACCTCTTGCCTTTTTTGCAAAAAAGGATATGATCTTATACGTTCCATTTTTCTCATCCTTGAATTCAGGGTTTATTATGGTTCCGTTCACCTTTTTCTGATTGATTACCTTAAAGTATTCATTCGACGCTAAATTCACCACAATGTTAGATTCTGATACCGCCAACTTCTCATTCAATAACTCGGTTGGTTTATCTTTCCAGAACTTATACAAATTATCGGCCCTCCCTACCTTTAATGAAGTTCCCATTTCTAAGCGATGAGGTTCTATTATATCCATTGGTCTCAGCATTCCATACATTCCTGATAGAATCAACAAATGATTTTGAGCGTATTTCATGTCCTCAACTGTTAAGCTTTTTGCATCTAATCCCAAATACACATCTCCTATAAAAGCCAAAATAGCTTGTCTACTTGCAACACCTGGCTCAGTTAATCCAGACCAATATTGGTAACGTTTTGTATTCAAAACAGCCAAAGCTTCGCTTATAGACATTAACTCTTTTATCTTTTTTTTAGAGCTTTTCTTCAGCTTATTCACCAAAGATTCAGCTTCCTCCATGAAATAAGGTTCGCTGTACGTTTTAACAGATATTTCTGTTTCAAAATCAAGTGATTTTGCAGGAGAAAGAAGGTGAATCATGGTTTATTTTTGAAAATAACAATTATTACAAAGTTATGTTTCCATTCTTTTAGAAGAACCAATTTTAGATTAAATTGATCTAGTTGGCTTTTTTTTGTTCCAAATGGCGATAATTCCGACAGCAATTATAAAGCAATCAGAAATAATTCCGATCCAATTTTCATCGATAATGTTAAGGACCAATAATGCAATTCCAGCAGCAGTAAATGTATAAATAACCCAATTTGGAAAGTCTATAAACCTAAAATTATGAATAAAAAAAAGGGAAAAAGCTAAGCTTTTCCCCTTTCAGAATCAATTAGTTGATTTTTATTTTTTAGACCACTTTGCAATGTTGTCAGTGTTCATTTTAACGTAAGGCTGATACTCTGCTTTTGTCGACATTTCTAACGATTTTTTAGCGGTAGCCAATGCTTCTTTCTTCATTCCCAATTTATTTTGGATTAATGAAAGCGTATACACATTCCAGAACTTTTCCTCCATTTTAACAGACATTGTTGACCATTCTAATGCTTTGTTCAAATCCAAATCATTGTCTAAATTATATTTTGCACTATTGTTGTACACTCTAAAAGCACTTTTAGTTTCTTTAATTGCCGCTTCAATGTTTTCAGCAGCTATAGTTTTAAAGTCTACTTCAATTGAGATTGACCAAGAAGTATTCTCCCAAGCAAACATTAAATCCATTGAACCTGGTTTTACATTTGCAAACCAAAAAGACATAGATTCAACTTTACTAGCAGTCTTCATCGATTTTACATCTACTTCAGCAACATTGTTTTCAGCTTTATAAGTATTCTCTTGAACTCCTAAATCTGAATTTATATATACCTTCCAATTTCCCTCTTTGTTAGGCAATGACATAATTGAATATGTTCCAGCTTTTACATCTTTACCACCAATTTTAGCATCAGTTGAAAGAATAATTTGAGTTGCAGAGTTTGCTCCTGTTCTCCATACTTGGTCAAATGGCTCTAATTCGCCAAAAATTACTCTATCCTTTACTCCAGGTCTTGAATATTGAACGGTCACATCTGTTAAACCAACTCGTTGCAATACTTCTGCATAGGGACTTGGTTGTGGCAATTCTTGAGCTTTAATGGTGAATACCATTAAAAAAAGAGCTAAAAAGCTCATTGATATTTTCTTCATCATGTTTTGTTTTTTGTTTTGCAAACTTAACCTATTCGTAGTAGAAAAGTTTCTTAATAATTCCCAAAAAACTTATTTTGCCATGTATATGACCTTTTTTGTTTCAAAAAAGTCGTCGGAAAAAAAATCTTGGATATTGAAAGAAGTATACTTTTTCCGAACCTCTTGCATTTCTTCTCTTAAATCACCGCCTTTAAGAAAAAGATATCCGTTGGGTCTATCGTTAAATGATTCCTTAGAGATTTTATCTTTCACCCAAGGTAAAAAATTAGCTGTTCGCGTGACTGCCCTGCTAATTACAAAATCAAATTTTCCTTCAACGGTCTCAGCTCTTTGATGTTGCGCAACTAAGTTAGTCAGGCCTATACTTTCGGCAATCGCATTCACCACCTTTATTTTCTTACCAATAGAATCAACCGACAAAAACGAAACTTCAGGAAATAGAATAGCCAAGGGAATAGAAGGAAATCCTCCTCCAGTACCAACATCTAAAAGCTTAGTTCTGGGTTTAAAATCTAAAACCTTAGCAATTGCCAATGAATGTAAAACATGATGAACATAAAACTGCTCTAAATCCTTTCTTGAAATAACATTGATTTGAGCATTCCACTCCTCGTACAATGCTTTAAGTTCTTGAAATTGATTTTTTTGAAAATCAGTAAGGTGAGGGAAATAGTGATTAATTTCTTCCATCAAATTTAAATCGATTGTTTACTTCTTCGCATTAAATCAGAAAGAAGTGCCCTAGCTCGAAATAATTGGGCTTTAACAGTTCCCAATGGAATTCCCTGTTTGGTTACAATTTCCTCGTAAGACCATTCTTTAAAATAGCGAAGCCTAATAAGAGTTCTGTACGGGTCTTCTAGTTTTTCAACATATTCTCGCATCAATTCAATCTTCTGTTGCTCAATGTAAGTTTCTTCAGGATCTTTCGACGTGCTTTCAATTTGAATCTTCATGCCTTCACCTTCACCATCATCTACAACTTGATCTATAGAAGTCGTTTTTAGCTTCTTCTTTCTAATAAAATCAATACAATGGTTCGTGGCTATTCGAAATAACCATGTGCTAAATGCATATTCAGGAGTATACTGATCTAATTTTTTAAATGCCTTCTCGAATGCCTCAATAGAAATATCCTCCGCATCACTTTCGTTGCGAATCATTTTTAGCACCAAGTAATAAATGGGTTCTCGGTAACGAACCATAATCGCTGTGTATGCGCTTTGGTCACCGGTTTTGGCGGCTTGCACCAACTCAAAATCCTTATTCGCTTTTTCCGAAAGGTTTTTATTTACTTCCATTGTTTTACTTTCCAGAACCATGTTGAAACTCCTATTACCGTCAAACTAAAAATATAAATCGGTTCTAAAATAAAAACGAAAGGTAATAAATCATCCGCTTTTAACCGCACTGCAATCCGCTTAAAAAATAAGTATTGCAAAAACTGTTTCATTACAAATATCCCTATAATTACAAGTTTAAATGGGCTAATAACCAAAAGAGTTACAAACAAGATATAGAACAGAAAACTACTGGCGCCAAATATGGCCAATCGTACTTTATCCTTTTTTTTATAATGCGCTCCTGCACTTAATTGTCGCCTTTTTTGAAGAATAAATCGCTTCCAAGAATGCTCCGCTTCAGTGGTAGTATGAGATTCCTCTTCCATCTCAATGGATATATTCACTGAAGTTGCTGCTTTGTTTACCAACAAGTCATCATCGCCGCTCAAAATAGTTTGGTGTTCAGCAAATCCACCGATTGACTGAAAAATAGACTTCCTGTATGCTAAATTTCTACCCACACCCATATATGCCTTTCCTGCGTTCGCAAATCCAAAATACTGCAATGCACCAATAAATCCCTCAAATCGAATTAGTCTATTTAATAATGTACCCTCTTTTTGAAAAGCTCCAAAGCCCAACACAATATCTTTCTCTACCGAAAAGTGCCTTGCCATGTTTGATATCCATTTCTCCGAGTTTGGAATGCAATCAGCATCTGTAAACAACAACAATTTGTGCTTGGCAACTTCAATTCCTTGACTTAAGGCCGACTTTTTACCCGAAAGTAATTCATTATTTAAAACAACCAAACTACTTGATTTCAGCCCCTCTAATATGCTTAATGTTCTATCTTCTGAATAATCATTCACCACAATAATTTCAAAATCGTTGTAGGATTGTTTTAAAAGTTGATTAATGCAGGCTTCAATAGTTGCTGCTTCATTTTTCGCCGCAATAATTACAGAAACTCCTCTTGTAAAAGTTGAAGTAATAGGTGGGTTATATTTGGAGAGAGGGTAAAAATATTTTAAATAATAATATACTTGAATTCCACAAAGCACTATAAATGCTGCTACTAAAAAGAGCTCTGCAATTGATACAGTTGTGAATTGAGCATTCAAATTCATATTGCTAAATTAAGCCCTATTTCCTCAGTTCAGAGAGCCTTAATAGCAAAGAAATCGCTACTAATTGATTGGCTTTCTTTTTAAGGCTTTACTTATCTTTGCCATTCTTTTTTTGATATAACAAACATGAAGTTTAGCTTACAGCACGAAGATGCCAACTCAAAGGCAAGAGCAGGAGAAATAACTACCGACCACGGAATAATTGAAACTCCAATTTTTATGCCTGTGGGCACAGCTGGAACCGTTAAGGCTGTACATCAAAGAGAGTTAAAAGAAGATACTGAAGCTCAAATTATTTTAGGAAACACGTATCACTTGTACCTCAGACCAGGATTGGAAACCATGCAAAAGGCAGGAGGATTGCATAAATTCAATAGTTGGGATGGTCCAATTTTAACTGACAGTGGTGGCTATCAAGTATACTCACTATCTGATAGAAGAAAAATCACAGAAGAAGGAGTAAAATTTTCTTCGCACATTGACGGGGCAAAACACTTTTTTACTCCAGAAAACGTGATGGACACGCAACGAATTATTGGAGCAGATATCATCATGGCTTTTGATGAATGTACTCCATACCCTTGTGATTACGATTATGCTAAACGTTCCATGCAAATGACTCACCGTTGGTTGAAACGTTGTTGTGACCGTTTTGATGCAACTACTCCTATATATGGTTATGACCAAACGTTGTTCCCTATTGTTCAAGGAAGCACGTACAAAGATCTTAGAATAGAGTCTGCAGAGACAATTGCTTCTTTTGGAAGAGAAGGAAACGCAATTGGCGGACTTTCGGTTGGTGAGCCTGCCGAAGAAATGTATGAAATGTGCGAAATTGTTTGTGATATTTTACCAAAGGATAAACCCCGTTATTTAATGGGAGTTGGAACCCCAATTAACATTTTAGAAAACATAGCACTTGGAGTTGACATGTTTGACTGTGTAATGCCAACAAGAAATGCTAGAAACGGTATGCTGTTTACTAAGCACGGCTTTATGAACATGAGAAATCAAAAATGGAAGGATGACTTTTCAGTACTTGATCCTGATGGAGAAAGCTATGTCGATAGCTTTTATACTAAAGGTTATGTTCGACATTTGATGATTTCGAAAGAAATATTAGGGGCACAAATTGCAACACTGCACAATTTAGCTTTTTATTTATGGTTAGTGAAAGAAGCTCGCAAAAGAATCATCGCTGGCACATTTGTTGAATGGAAAAACAAAATGGTAATTAACATGGCCCAACGACTATAGATGAAAACACTAGATTTCTATATTTTAAAAAAGTTTTTGGGAACCTTTTTCTTTTCCATTGCCCTGATCATTTCAATTTCAATTGTTTTCGATTTTTCTGAAAATGTGGATGAATTCATTGAGAAAAGTGCTCCTACAGAAGCTATTATTTTCGATTACTATTTGAACTTCATCCCCTATTTCGCCAATTTATTTAGTCCGCTTTTCATTTTTATTTCCGTCATTTTTTTTACATCTAAAATGGCAAGTAATACAGAAATTGTATCGATTTTAGCTAGTGGAATTTCTTTTAGAAGAATGCTTCTACCGTACTTAATTGGTGCATTACTAATTGGTTCTCTGTCACTCTATCTAAACAACTTTTTAATTCCAAAGAGTAATGTTAAAATGCTCGAATTCAAATACAAATACATAAAAAATCAATATCGAAATAAAGACAAAGACATCCATATTCAACTTACTGAAAATACCTTTGCCTACATTGGCAGCTATGCTGTTCCTACTAACGTTGGAGTAAAATTTAGCTTGGAAGAGTTCAACGAAGAAGGCGAAATGACGTACAAGTTAATTAGTGACTTTATTCGCTGGGATTCTACCAAACAGAAATGGACGATTCAAAACTATTACGAACGCTTCATTAACGGTAGGTCGGAAAAGATAAACAAAGGGTTAAACAAAGACACGACCTTAAACTTGTTGCCAGAAGAATTTACAAGGCGAAGCAGTGATGTGGAGATGTTGGACTATTTCCAATTGCATGATGAAATGGATGCTCTAATTTTTAAAGGATCAAAAGACGTTATTAACTTAGAAATTGAACAACACAAACGTATTGCCTTTCCTTTTGCAACCATAATCTTAACCTTCATGGGAGTTGCTATTGCTAGTCGCAAAGTACGAGGTGGCATTGGCTTACATTTAGGATTAGGGTTAGCCTTAAGTTTTACTTTCATTATGTTTATGAAAGTGACTCAAACCTTCTCTACCAACGGAGGTCTAGACCCTATGATTGCCATGTGGATTCCCAACATTATTTATGGCATACTAGCTGTGATTCTTATTCAAAAAGCGCCGAAATAAAAACACTTCTATCGCACAATTGAAGTAGATGACCTTTCTCATACCAATCAAATTGAGAGTAGGGTAAGTGAAGGAAAAGTCTTGACCGTTGAAAAACAAAACTGTATTGTCTGCGGCCTAGGCCATAATAAAAGAACGATGTGGAGCTGGAAGCAATTCTTTAAAGTCAATTGATATTCTGAAGTGAAGTATCTGAGTCAACTAGACTCTCTACTTCAATAAATTATACGCAACAAAAAAAGCCCTTCCGAATAAACGAAAGGGCTTTTTGTATAGTTGAGAAAGAATCCTACATGAATCCTTTTGCTTTTGCTTCTTTGATACAAGCTGTTAAGCCGTTTTTAGTAATATTTCTAATACCTGCAGCTGAAACTTTCAAAGTAACATACTCTTTGGTATCTGGATTATAAAACTTTCTTGTAAACAAGTTAGGTTCGAATGTTCTTCTCGTTCTTCTCTTCGAGTGAGATACATTGTTACCTGTGATTACTCTTTTTCCTGTTAATTGACAAACCTTAGACATAACTTTTCCGCTAAAAAATTGGAGTGCAAAATAAATACTTTTTCTGCTCTAAAACAACACTTCCTTAAACAAAAATCGGTTTTTATTTTCGAATGAAGAAGCCTTAACTTTGCTTCAAAAAGAAATGCGATTATTTTTGTCACTAATTATAGTATTCTTAGCTAGCTTCTCTTTAGGTCTTGCACAAACAGACTTAAAAATCAAACACATAGAAGAAATAAATATTGACCAAGAAAAAAGAGATTTAACTATTAGTTACTCTTTTAAAAAAAGAAAAGAGAAAACTTCGATGCTAAAAGTAAAATTTTATAATAAAACCAAAGCAAACCTTAACGTTGATTTGGTCATGGGATTTTATAGTAACGGCGTTCTTTTGGAAAAAGCTGGCATTGTAGATTGTTTAAAAAAATCATTTTTTAGTAATTTATTTCGTCCGTACCATATGGTAGAAACCTCATTTGAGGAAGGGCAAGAAGTAGAAATTAAGATTCTAAACTTTTATTCAGAACAAATAGATGAATGTAGAGAAACTCATTAGCAACGGTTCCGGTGCTTTAATAGCGATTGCCGCACTTGGAGCAGCGGCGCAACTTTCCATAAGCTTGCCTGAAAGCGTATCGGTTGCTCCTATCACAGGCCAATCTTTGGTTGTTTTACTTATAGCTCACCTGTTAAAAGAAAAATGGGCCCCAGCAGCGATAGTAATTTACCTACTAATTGGAATTGCAGGTGCTCCAGTTTTTTCTGGATTTGAAGGTGGTTGGGAAAAGTTTTCGGGCCCAAGCTTAGGCTATTTTGCTGGTTTTATTATTGCCGCCATTGTTGGTGGAATACTAGCACGTAAACAAAAAGAACGGTTTGCATTCTACCTGCTTCAAATGTTAATCGGAACAGTTCTTATTCTTTTATGCGGTTGGCTTGGTCTATTTCGATTTTTTGATGCCCAAACGGCCTTTATCAAGGGAGTGCTTCCGTTTCTTCCAGGTGCACTTACCAAGATAATTCTTGGAGCAGCACTTTTATCCGTATTCCGACGTTTTAAAACCTTGATGAAAACGGTTTAAACGGAATGAATACTTTTGGTTAAAAATGAGCCCACTTGATTAATCGCGAACTGAACGTTTTATTTTTACCCAAATGGTACCCAAGCAAATTCGAAGAATTTGACGGTAATTTCATTGAAAACCACGCTATAGCGCTTTCCAAAAAATGCCGTCTAGGAGTGGTTTTTGTACATTCCGATAATTCAATGTTGGAAAATTACAGCGTTGAAAAATCTCAAAATAATGGTTTCTCTGAATACAGAGTTTATTACAAGCGGCCCAACTATGGTTTAAGCTTGTTGAATAATATAGCTTCCTTCTTAAGATATAAAAAGGCACAAACAGTTGGTTACGAAGAATATGTACAAGACCTTGGCAAACCTGATATTTGCCATGTTCACATCAATGGGAAATCCGCTTTATTGGCTAACTTTCTGAAAGCTACTGAAAAGATCCCATTTCTTATAACTGAACATTGGTCAGGATATACCACTGAAAGTGGTGCATTTAAAGGTTACTTTAGAAAAAAGTTCCACCAATATATAGCAAAAGAATCGAGCGGCATTACCTGTGTATCTGCCTATTTGAAAAAAGCAATTGAAAGACACAACATCAAGGCCGATTTTTCAATTGTGCCAAATGTGGTGGACACCAAACTATTTCAACCAAAATTTGACAAATTGAATGATCCAATCCGAATCATTCACATTTCCAACTTAAGTAAATCACCCAAAAATATACACCTCATTGTTGAGGCATTGACCAAAGCAGGGATTCAACGAAACGACTTTGAATTAGATATTATTGGAACTGGTCCAGATGAAGATTTTATGCTAGAACAGTTGAATAATAGCAGCCTTAAAAACCGATTTACATTTCACGGTGAAATAGAATTAAAAAAGGTAGCAACCGTTCTTCAAAATGCTGACTTCTTATTGCTGTACAGTCAATTTGAAACCCAATCGGTAGTAATGATTGAAGCATTTGCTTCAGGAGTCCCTGTATTGGCGTCTCAGGTAGGCGGAATTCCTGAATACATGAATGAAGAGAGAGGAATACTTTTAGAGCCAAACTCTTCGTTAGAATTAGAAAAAGGGATACTGGACATGCTGAACAAGTATAAAAAATACGATCAAAATAAGCTTAGACAATATGCAGTAGATAATTTTGGAGAAGAAAGAATTCAAGAACTATTTCTACAACTATATCATAAAACGTTAAATAAGAATGCCTGAAATTAAAAAGCTTCGTTTTGCCGTTTTAGTAGATGGAAATTTGCTCAAAAAGTGGCAAATAGATACTGTTCATCATTTGTTGAATTCTGAACTAGCCGAATTAGTTGGATTCATTAAAAATGAAGGAAATTCAAAAAATGCAGTATCAAAAGTTTCGCTAGGCTTTAGGTATATATACAAAAAGGTAGATCATATTGGACCACTTCAAATTGTGGAGTGGGAAAAGCAGTTTCCAAATGCAGCAAAACATTCTTTCACGCCAGATAAAAAGGGTATTGCAAACTATTTCAACAAAAGTGACCTAGATAAATTCAATTCTCTAAAATTAGATTTTGTTCTACGCTTTGGATTTGGAATCTTAAAAGGAGAAGCACTGACCATTCCAAGGTATGGAATTTGGTCTTTCCATCATGGAAATCCAAGAAAGTACAGAGGTGGCCCTGCAACTTTTTGGGAAATTTTTGAAGGTAATCCAATAACAGGAAGCATGCTGCAGCAACTCAATGAAAAGTTGGATCAAGGTCAACTCATTCGAGAAGGCTTTTTTCAAACCATTAACCATAGTTATAAAGCGAACCTGCACCATGCTTTAGCTGAAACTGTTGAATGGCCAACACATGCCGTGAAATCTATAGTTCACAATCCGCAACAACAATTAGTTTTAAAAGCAATTGAAAAAAAAGGGCAATTGTATAAAGTACCGGGAAACTTCACTTCAATTCGCTTTATACTAAAGGTTCTTTCGAATAAAATTACATTTCACGTTGAACGTTTGTTCAGAGCGGAAAAATGGAATATTGGAAGAGTTGCTCAACCCATAGAAGAGGTCGTAAATACCTCTCTTAAACCAATAAAGTGGTTAAACGAGGCACCAAGTAGCACCTACTACGCAGACCCTTTTGCATGGAATAAAAAAGAGATATTATTAGAATTATATGATTACAAATCGGGTAAAGGAAGTTTAAAGAAACTGGACACCTACTCAGGTAAAATAACTGATTTTTTGGATAAGAAAAGCCACTACTCTTACCCTTTCAGTTTAACCGAAGATGGGAGTAATTACATTCTTCCTGAGAATTACAAAAGCAATCAACTTCAGCTGTATAAAGTTGACAACAAGCTAAATACAATAGAAAAATTCGCACTTCTAGAAGGCCCTTGGATTGACCCAACGCTTTTTAAACAAGATGGCAAATGGTGGTTAAGTTGCATGCATCAGAGTTCGCCAAAAGAAAACTTGCATTTGTTTTATGCCGATTCAATTGAAGGTCCATACAACCCTCATTTAATGAATCCAGTTTTGACAGACATACGCTCTACAAGACCGGCAGGAACTCCATTTAAAGTAGATGGAAAGACCATTCGACCAACGCAAAACTGCTCAAGAACCTATGGTGGGAGCATAGTTTTGAAACAAATTGAAAAACTAAGCCCAACTGAATTTAAAGAGTCTTTTGTAACAGAGATTTTTCCTCCAAAAGGTCGGTATTCAAAAGGCTTACATACTTTAAGTAAAGCGAATGATGAAATATTGGTGGATGGCAAACGTTATCACTTCAGTTTTTGGAATTTCTGGAATCAGATAAAAGCTAGTTTTAAGAAATAAATAACTTGATAGGCAATATAATAAATACCGTTTCTACTCGAATTAGCCTGGCAGTCCTTTCCATCGCTTTGCTCCTGCTGAATTCTAACTTCTTGGGCAGCGAAGGCCTTGGGACAATAGGAATTATTGTACTAGAAATCACGATATATTTATTGATTAGTAATGTGGTTTGTGGCGGAAGTTTAGTCTACTTCACATCACGTAAGAGTCCTAACACCCTGCTTATAGCCGCCTACATTTGGATTATTATCAGTGCAGCTTTTTACTATCTACTATTAATGCTTATTCCAGCTCTTGATTCCGAATACTCAACAGCCATTTTGGTCCTTGGATTTTTGCAATCAGCCATAGGAGCCAACCAAGGTTTGTTAGCAGGCCATCAGCGTTTCAAGGCCTTCAATTTTGTTGCATTAGTTCAAGCAATTGCCCAAATTACAGCGCTTTGTATATTCTACTTTGTACTTCATGACCAAAGCGTAGATGCTTTTATTCAAAGCACCTTTATTGCATACTGCTTGGCATTTATTTTAAGTTTTATTCGGTTGGTTCCATCACTTAAAAAGAAAAATGTTTGGCCTAAACTTTCACTATTCAAGGAATTAATTGAATATGGATTTTACCTTCAAATTGCAAATATTACTCAGTTACTAAACTATAGACTTAACTATTTCTTATTGGACTATTTCAGTGGAAGAGCTTCTGTGGGTAAGTTCATGGCAGGTACTCAACTTTCTGAAGGTTTGCTGTTACCAAGTAAAAGTATCGGAGCTGTACAGTATGCTAAAATTTCGAGTCAAAAATCCAAGATTAAGGCTGCTAGACTAAGCGTGACACTTTTGAAAGTTGTATTCCTTCTTACTTTCCCTCTTGTTCTCATTCTTATGCTCATTCCTGAAGCAGTGTATACAAATCTTTTGGGTGCCGATTTTAACGAAACTCCACTTGTCATTAGCTTTATGAGTATTGGTATAGTTGCCTTGGCCTGCGAAGTTATACTGAGCAGGTATTTCTGTCTCTTATACACATCTGACGCTGCCGACGATCTACTCTGTGTAGAT
>CAJXRL010000014.1 GCA_913059105.1 uncultured Flavobacteriales bacterium | reverse complement strand
TCTACACAGAGTAGATCGTCGGCAGCGTCAGATGTGTATAAGAGACAGAACAATTACCCAAGGAATATTTGTTGTTTTTGATGGAATGAAAGCTTATGACGACAATTCGCTTGAGTGGCAGCAACTAAGCGGTTCTTATCAATTGAATGATTTCGGGGAACCAGAAAGTATTCGAAAGTCGCTAAAAGCAATTCAAAATGGAGAAGAATTAAATGTGAACTGGGAGTTTAATTCAAATAGTTTAACACACCATTTTGAGGTAGATAGTGTAATTCGAGGAGAGGAAGAAAGTAAAGTTTTATTAACATGGAATGGAAATGAAATAGGTTCTGATGTAGAAGGTGAAGAGGAAATTGTAATTCCTTCTTTAAGTGATTTCAAGGTAATGAGCGTTACTCTTGATCAGCTTCCACAACAAACAATTACTATTAACTTCTCTGATCCTCTTAACACTGGTCAATCGTTGAATGGGTTAATTTATATCGATAAAGGTGATAAATTCAGAATTAGGAAAGAACGCAATACAGTTTATCTATACCCGCATAAGGATATATCTGGTAATCGCAAATTGACGATTACAAAAGCTATTAAAAATTCCTCAAATTATCCATTAACAGAAGAATATACTCGAAGTATTGCATTTAACAACACAAAACCTGAAGTAGCATTTGTTGGAAAAGGCAATATTGTTCCATCTAATGACGGGTTTAAAATACCTATCAAAACGGTGAATTTGAATGCTGTGAATGTGAAGGTTGTAAAAATATTCGAAACGAATATTCAGCAGTTTTTTCAATTAAATCAATTGAGTGGTAGTCGCGATATGAAACGAGTTGGTAGAGTTGTTGCGAAACAATCAATTCCTTTGATAAGCGATAAAAGCATTAACTATTCTTCGTGGAATACTTTTCATTTGGATTTAACAAAGCTAGTGCAAGTGGAGCCAGGTGGAATTTACCGAGTGATGCTAAGTTTTGATCAAAGTCAATCGTTGTATCCCTGTGATGAGAAATTTGAACCAGTTAAGCCATATGTTATTTCGGAAAACGACCAAGAATTATACGACAAACCTAGTGCATATTATTACGATTATTACGATGACTACTATTACGAAGGGTATTATAATGATACAGATAATCCTTGTAAACCGGCTTATTATGGAGAAAGAAATCATGCGGTAAGTAGAAATGTGTTGGCTTCCGATATAGGTGTAATTGCAAAAAGTGGAGATGAGAATAGTTTTAAAATCACTGTAACAGATCTAAAAACAACGAACCCTATTAGCGGAGCGACAATTGAGTTAATGAACTACCAAAACCAAATTGTTGGCAGTGCAACTACCAGCGCTGAGGGTTTTGCTTCAATAGAATTAACAAGAAAGCCTTATTTATTAATTGTGAAGAGTGGCAGTCAAAGAGCTTACTTGAGAGTAGACGATGGATCCTCTTTATCCTTGAGTATGTTTAATGTAAGTGGCGCGAGAAATGAAAAAGGTGTGAAGGGTTTTATTTACGGAGAAAGAGGGGTCTGGAGACCTGGAGATTCGCTATTCTTAAATTTTATGTTAGAAGATAAAAATAAAGTGCTTCCCAAAAGTTTTCCAGTAATTTTTGAATTGTATACGCCAGATAATCAGCTATTCAAAAGGGTAGTAAAGAATAGAGGACTCAATGGGTTTTATGATTTACGAACAAAAACATCAGCTACATCTCCTACCGGAAATTGGCAAGCTAAAGTTAAAGTTGGATCCTCTACTTTCTACAAGAGAATAAAAGTAGAGGCAATAAAACCAAATCGATTAAAAATTAATGTTGACTTCGAGAATAAAATATTAACCAAAGGCAATACAAACGGGACTATTAATGCTAAATGGCTGCATGGAGCAGATGCAAATTCTCTTCGTGCTACTATCGAAATGAATCTTTCGGGAGGCAATACTTCTTTTCAAGGGTATGATGGGTTTGTTTTTGATGATCCTTCCAAAAAGTTTTCTACAGATGAAGAGATGGTCTTTGATGGGAAATTGGATGAAACCGGAAGGGCGTCTATCTCTCCTAAAATAAATATTGGTAAAGGTGCTCCAGGAATGCTAAATGCATCTTTAAAAACAAGAGTATTTGAAAATGGAGGAGATTTTAGTGTCGATAGATTCAAAGTGCAGTATTCTCCATATCAATCATATGTAGGAGTGAAATTGCCGAAAGGTAATGGCTGGAACAATGCGCTTTATTCTGACGAAGCCAATTTAATTACCATTGCTACTTTGGACGAGAATGGAAAGCCAGTGGATAGAAAAGACATGAAAATCGAAGTGTTTGACATTCGATGGAGATGGTGGTGGGAAAGAGGCAATGGTGATGAATTAGCTCGCTATGTGAATAACAGAAGCTCCAACTTAATTAAGTCAGCAACCGTTTCCACTCAAGATGGCGAAGGAATGTTTGAATTGAGATTTAAAGAACACAAATGGGGTCGTAAACTAATTCGAATTACTGATCCTGTTTCTGGTCACTCAACAGGGGTCATTTTTTATATGACTTACAAAGGATGGAGAAACAGTGGCGACAACAATCCGGGTGGAGCGGAAATGTTAAACTTTGAACCGGGGAAGAAAAAGTACCTAGTAGGGGAACAAGCGGAGTTGAGTTTGCCAGCTTTTAAAGAAGGACGGGTATTGGTTAGTATAGAAAGTGGCTCTCGAGTTTTATCCACATTTTGGAAAGATGCTTCTGAAGTGAAAGATGGAATAAGCTTTGAAGTAACAGAAGAGATGGCGCCAAATGTTTATGCTCATTTGATTTTAATTCAGCCACATGCGACGACTGCCAATGATTTACCAATACGAATGTATGGTGTTCAAAATATTGAAGTAGAGTCAGAGAATACTCATCTGAATCCTGAATTGAATATGCCTTCAGAACTGAAACCTGAGCAAGAGGTTTCGTTGAGCGTTTCAGAAAAAGACGGTAAAGCGATGACGTATACCGTCGCTATGGTAGATGAAGGACTGTTGGATTTAACCAGATTTGCCACTCCAAATCCATGGCCAGAGTTTTATAAAAACGAAGCCTTGGGAATTAAAACTTGGGACATGTACCAATTTGTAATGGGAGCATTTAGCGGAGAAATTTCAGGTTTATTGGCGCTAGGGGGTGATGGAAATTTAAAAGCAGGTGAAGGAAACAAGGCCAACCGTTTTGAACCAGTAGTGCGATTTTTAGGACCATTTTATTTAGAAAAAGGTGAAACGAATGAGCACAGTTTCAGAATGCCAAACTATGTTGGTTCGGTAAGAACAATGGTTATAGCAGGTAACAATGGAGCCTATGGAGCAACTGATAAAACAACACCGGTTAAGAAACCGCTGATGGTTTTAGCGACTTTACCACGAGTGATTAGCCCGTCGGAGAAATTGAAATTGCCAATCTCAGTTTTTGCAATGGATGCAAAAATTAAGAACGTTAAGATCTCTGTTGAATCAAATGAATTCATTCAGTTGAATCAGAAGAGTCAGCAATTGAAATTTTCCAAAATAGGGGACCAAATGGCTTACTTTGATATTGAGGTAGCACGTAAAATTGGTGTCGGAAAATTGAAGGTCACGGTTGAAGGACATGGAGAAAAAGCAACTCATGAAATTGAAATTGACGTGCGATTGCCAAATCCTGAAATTGATCAGACGTTCAATGATGTTATTGAACTAAATCAGACATGGACTAAAGATTATAGTCCAATCGGCATTGAGGGTACCAATTCGGGGGCAATTGAAATATCAACTATCCCGCCATTGAACTTAGAAAAAAGAATTCGGTATTTGATTCGTTACCCGCATGGCTGTGTGGAACAAACTACTTCATCTGTTTTTCCTCAATTGTTTTTAGGAGATTTGATTGAATTAGACACCGATCGTAAAAATAAAATCCAACGGAATGTTACAGAAGGATTAAACAGATTAAGAGACTTTCAACTTAATTCAGGCGCCTTTGCTTATTGGCCGGGTTATACCGATCCAAATATTTGGGGAACCAATTATGCAGGGCATTTTATGCTAGAAGCAAAAAACAAAGGATATGCAATGCCAATAGGCATGGTAGAAGATTGGATAAAATTTCAAACAAAAGCTGCAAATTCTTGGCATAGAACAAATGCGAACTACAATTCAAGAGGTTACATTAGGGCCAGGGAATTCGAACAAGCTTATCGACTATACACACTGGCATTGGCAGGAAAGCCCGCACTGGGTGCTATGAATCGATTGCGAGAACAGCAAACTATAGCAGAATCTACTAAATGGAGATTGGCTGCTGCATATGCGCTTGCAAATAAGATGGACGTTGCTAAGCAGTTGGTTAATTCTGCTTCGATCTCAGCCGAGAATTTTGATTACTATTATACTTATGGAAGTAGAACGAGAGATCAGGCAATGATTTTGGAAACACTAGAACTACTAAACGATAAAATTCAAGGTAAAAGGGTCTTGGATGATATTGCTAAGGCGTTGAGTGATAGTAAATGGATGAGCACTCAGACAACTGCGTATAGTTTATTAGCCGTTGCAAAATTTGTGAAAGCAAAAGATGGCAATACAAAATTAAAATATGATTTGATTGTAAATGGCAAAACAACCTCTATTGAATCTGACAAATCAATTCAATTAACTCAATTGCCGATGAAAGCCGGCAAGCTACAAGTAAAAAACAAAAGCGGAAGAACGCTATTTGTCAACTTGAGCTTAAGCGGTGTTCCAATTGAAAGTGATCAGCTAGATAAGTCGAGTCGATTGAGCATGCAGGTAAGTTATTTGAAGTTAGACGGAACGCCGCTTGACATAAGTAAGCTAAGGCAAGGAACTGATTTTATGGCTGAGGTTCGAATAGCGCATCCCGGTGGAGCAGAACGTAACTATGAAGATCTGGCATTAACTCAAATGTTCCCATCGGGTTGGGAAATTCGAAATTTGCGAATGGATGAAACGACGTCGAAGTTAATGCGTGATGTTCCGCAATATCAAGATGTGCGAGACGATCGAGTATTCACCTATTTTGACTTGCCAAAATCAAAAGTTAAAAAATTCCGGATTCTATTAAATGCAGCTTATTTGGGTAAGTTTTATTTGCCGGCAGTGGAATGCAGCGCCATGTATGACAACGATATTCAAGCTATTAAAAGCGGACGTTGGGTTGAGGTAGAGCAGTTGGGGAAGTAGGTTCTTAAGAACTTTGATCTTGCTCCACCTGACAGGTTTCGAAACCTGTCAGGTGGAGCTTTAATTAGGGCATGTTATTCTAAAATCAACTCTTTATTAACTTCATCGTGCACTTTTTTCTTATGTGCAAATTCAAAATTTTCAACGTCTTCAAATAGCTTTATGACTTCATTCCGCATGAGTGATGTTGCACCCGTTGACAAAATGCTTTGGTAAGAAGAGAAGGAATATCTACTAAATTTAGCAGTAATTCCATGTAATTCCGGATTGCAATGGATGTATATGATAAGTGATTTAAGATAATTTTCTTCAGTTACTTTAATGCGTTTAAACGGTCGCTGAAATAGACTGCCAACTCTTTTGTGCTCTTTGTTAAATGCTTTTGAATAGGCGTTGAACATATTGGAGAATGCTTGTGAGGGTTTCGGTATTCCCTCTTTTATTCGAATTAAGAAATGAAAATGGTTTGGAAGGAGGCAATACGCATAAATTTCTCCTATAGGGTTTATATGATTGCGAAGAAGTTGCAGAAAGAATAGATAGTTATTCTCTGATTTGAAGATATTTACCTTTCCATTACCTCTATTGTAGATGTGGTAAAAATGATCTGATTCTAATACTTCCATCTATAAAGGTAATTATAACCTGACAGGTAGTAGTTACCTATTGTTAAAATCAATTCTCATAAATTTGAAGCCATTGAGTATTTAATGTATTCTCGCTTATTAAACCTTTGTCGACGTCAATGAAAAAGAGTATTTACATATTAATTGCGTTCGTTGTAATCTTTGTGATTTACCCCATTCAAAAACCGCTTTTTGAAAGCCCTTACTCAACTGTTTTAGAAGATCGGAATGGCATATTGCTTTCAGCAAAGATTGCAGATGATGGACAATGGAGATTTCCTCAGGGAACGGAAGTACCCGATAAGTTTGCTACTTGTATCCGCTTTTTCGAAGATGAATACTTTTATTCTCATCCTGGAGTGAATCCCATTTCTATAGGGAGAGCATTCAAGCAAAATATTATTGCGGAAAAAGTTGTTTCGGGAGGGAGTACTTTAACCATGCAAGTTGCTCGTTTAGCCCGTAAAAATCAAAAGAGGACGGTTTGGAATAAGCTGCTCGAACTGTTTTTGACGTTTAAAATTGAAATTGCTTTTTCTAAAGCTGAAATCATGGAGATTTATGCTTCTCATGCTCCTTTTGGAGGAAATGTAGTTGGTTTAGAAGCAGCTTCTTGGCGATATTTTAGTCGCGCAGCAAACCAACTTTCTTGGGCCGAAGCGGCAAGTTTAGCGGTACTTCCAAATGCTCCTTCTTTGGTTCGACCTGGGAAAAATCAAAAGTTATTATTGCTGAAACGAAACCGTTTATTGCTCAAGTTAAACGAGAACGATATTATTGATGATACTACGTACGAGTTAGCTCTTCTGGAAGGTCTTCCGAGTAAACCACATGCCTTGCCTCGCCATGCTGTTCATTTGTTGAATAGAAGTCTTTCGGAGAAACAAAAAGGGAAGCGTATTCGGACCAGTTTAGAATTGTCATTGCAGTTGAAGATTAACAAAATAGTCGCTCAGGAGTACCATCAATTGAAGCAAAATGAGATTCACAACTTGGCGGTTTTGGTTATTGATAATAAAACGAATGAAGTGATTTCTTACGTTGGTAATTCGAATCCGAATGCCGGAAATAATGGTCACCGGGTTGATATAATCACCGCTCAAAGAAGCACTGGTAGTTTGTTAAAACCATTTTTATACGGATTGGCATGGCAAGATGGGTTGGTGCTTCCCAATTCTATTTTAGCGGATATACCGACTCAGTTTGGCGGATACGCTCCTAAGAATTTTGATAAAAAGTTTGATGGAGCAGTGTCTGCTAAAAACGCATTAAATCAGTCGCTTAATATTCCCGCTGTTCGTTTGTTGCAAGAATATAACTTGGATCGTTTTTACGATGAATTACAACAGTTTCCTTTAAATTCTGTTGATCTAGGTTCAGGTCATTATGGTTTGTCTATTATTCTTGGGGGAGCAGAAAGTTCGCTTTGGGAAATTTGCACAGCGTATAAAGGAATGTCCGAAAGCTTGAGGAATGTCTATGAACGAGAATACAAGTACTGTGAAAGCGACTATGATTTTCCAAAATGGAATCTAAATGAAGAAATTGAAACAAAAGCATTGACCAAGGAAACCCCTTTGAAATCGGCAGCTATTTGGCAGCTTTTTGAGGCATTAAACGAGCTCAATAGACCTGGACAAGAAAGAGGATGGGAAAGTTTTGCAGGAAAAAAGAAAGTCGCTTGGAAAACAGGAACTAGTTTTGGCTTGAGGGACGCTTGGGCAGTTGGAGTTTCTCCGGATTACACGGTGGGTGTTTGGGTTGGTAATGCAGATGGAGAAGGGCGTCCAGGGTTAACCGGAATTGCTGCCGCAGCGCCAATTTTGTTAGAAGTGTTTGACTTACTGCCAAATTCGAACTGGTATCAAACGCCGTATGATGAATTGTTTGAGATTACATTGTGTGCTAAAAGTGGCTATGGTAAAGGAATTAACTGCCCCGAAGCGGATACTGTTTTGGCAGGGAGTAAGAGTCGACAGATTAAAACATGTATCTACCACAAAAGCATTCAATTGAATGATGAAGAAACTCGAAGAGTAAATAGCAGTTGCTATGAAGTGGCGAAAATGAAAACGAAAAGTTATTTTGTGCTCCCACCGTTAATGGAATACTATTATCAGAAGACAAACCCAGAGTACCGAAAACTACCTCAATGGGAATCTGCTTGTCAACGATTTGAAAGTTCCCTTATGGAATTAATTAGTCCGGAAAATGCAGAGCAGATTCTTATTCCTGTTGATTTGGATGGAACTCAAGGTAGTTTGGCCGTTCAAGTAGCACATAGAAATGTTGATGCGATCATTTATTGGAATTTGGACGAAGAGTTTATTGGCACATCTGAAGGAATTCATCAGAAGGAGATTTCTCCTGCAACAGGATCGCATACACTTACTCTGGTGGATAGTGAAGGGAATACATTGATTAAAATTTTTGAAATAGTAGAGTAGATAGTACAGAATTAGTACTAAGGTATGCGTCTCTGATTTACTGTTTAATATTTATTGATCTTAAACTTAGTTTTTGTGGTAAATGGAGTAACATTGTAGTCGTAATGAACAGAATTTTTACATTATTATTCATTTCAATTCTCTTTGCCTGCCAGCCTGAGCAACGCTATGAAGGCAAAAGCATTTTTCGCTATAATGTTTCCGATGGAATAACTTCTTTGGATCCTGCATTTTCTCGAAGCATAGATAACGTTTCTGCTGTTAATCAGATATTTAACGGGTTAGTTCAAACAAACAAAAAATTAAACTTAAAGCCTTGCCTAGCAAAGTCATGGGAAGTACTAGATAGCGGAAGAACGTACCGTTTTAGGCTCAGAAAAGGAGTCTATTTTCACAAAAGTGAAGCGTTCGGAAAAGATTCCACGAGAGAGTTGACGGCTAGTGATTTTATTTATTCGTTTAATCGATTAATCGACCCGCAAGTGATTTCACCTGGCAAGTGGGTCATGAGCGAAGTTCAGCGAAATTCAGATGATCAATTGGATATTCGTGCCGTGGATGATTACACGTTGGACATTTATTTAAAACGCCCTTTTCCACCTTTTCTCGGTATTTTAAGCATGCAATATTGCAGCGCTGTGCCAAAGGAAGTAGTCGATTTTTACGGACCGGACTTTAGAGCCAATCCCATTGGAACAGGTCCTTTTAAGTTTCAATACTGGAAAGAAAACACCAAGTTGGTTTTTCTGAAGAATGAGAATTATTTTGAGAAAGATAAAAACGGCGGGCGGTTACCATATTTGGATGCAGTGTCTATCAGTTTTACCAAAGATTTAGAAGTTACTTTTCTCAAATTTTTGAAGAAAGAGTTGGACTATCTAACAGGTTTGAAGGGTTCATACAAAGATGAGTTATTGACTTCCGATGGTAAATTGAGACAGAAATATGAAGAGCAAGTAGTTTTTACAACATCTCCTTATTTAAATACAGAGTATTTGGGCTTTTTAGTGGATGAAACGAAACAACCATTGCCAAAAGAAATTAGACAAGCAATTAATTATGGCTTTGAAAGGAGTAAGATGCTAAAATACCTAAGGAGTGGCATCGGAATTCCAGCCAACCAAGGCTTTATTCCCAAAGGTTTACCTGGTTTCAATGAACAAACAAAAGGGTACTCGTTTCAGCCAGATAGCGTTCGTAAACTACTAGAAAAAGCAGGGTATCCAAATGGGGAAGGTTTGCCGGTAATTGCTTTGAGTACAACCGCTCAATACTTAGATTTATGTGAGTACTTACAATCACAGTTGGCAGAGTTTGGGATTAGAATAAAAGTTGAAGTGAATCAAGCGGCAACCAATAATGAATTGATTGCTAATTCAAAAGTTCAATTTTTTAGAAAATCTTGGGTAGCAGATTACCCAGATGCAGAGAATTATTTGTCTCTTTTTAAAAGTGGAAATTTTGCGCCAAACGGGCCAAATTATACTCATTTTAAAAGTGAGCAGTTTGATCTTTGGTACAATCAAGCATTGGCAGAAACAAATGACACTTTGCGGTTAAAATTATATCAGAGAATGGATAGCCTGGTGATTTCAGAGGCGCCTGTCGTTCCTTTATTTTATGATGAAGTGGTTCGTTTCACGCAACCTACTATTTCTGGACTAGGAGTGAACCCAATGAATCTTTTGGTGTTGAAGTATGCAAAGAAACCAACTGAAAAATAATTTTGGAAGAGCAAATTAAGGAAGAAATTAAGTGGAGAAAATACAGCCGATACATTTTGGCTGGCCTCACCTTGGTATTACTATTCTTAGGTTACAGCTCTAGTAAGCTAGAGTTCGATTACGATTTTGAGAAATTTTTCCCACAAGAGGACAGCGATTTGGCCTTTTATGAAGATTACCGTGAGAAATTTGAAAATGACAATGACTTTATTTTATTGGGTTTTGTCAATGAGAATGGAGTTTTTGACCAAGAATTTCTCCAAGAAATAGAAGGTTTTACAGTGAAATTAAGAACTCTTCCTCATTTAAGAGAAGTCATTTCTCCGCTTGAAATGAGTTACTTCGAAGTAAGCCCCGGAGGTATGGGTTTTAGGAAGAGCCCGATTTTTCATGTTGATAATCCCGCTAAGTATCCGTCAGATAGAGAACGACTAGAAAAGAGTATCGAGCCAGTTGCTGAAATGGTGAATTTGGAGAATAACTCTTTAATTATCGTGTTGAAAAACAAACAGATAATTAATAAGGATGATTCTGACGAACTAGCAACTGAACTGCAAAATTTGATTGAATTGGAGGGGCTTGATGAAGTTCACGTGATGGGTAAAATCATGGGACAGCAAGAATACATTTCTGTCATGAAAGTGGAGTTTATAACCTTCGCTTCCATTTCCATTTTTGTTCTTATCATTTTTCTGATCATCGCCTACCGAGCTATTTGGGGTATTTTAATTCCACTTGCAACGGTTCTATTGGCCGTTATTGGTAGTTTGGGATTTATGCAATTAAGTGGCACTCCGCTAAACATGATGACGACTTTACTGCCTGTGATTATGTTGGTGGTAGGAATGTCGGATGTGGTTCATTTGGTGTCCAAATATTTGGAAGAAATCCGTTATGGTAGAACTAAAACAGTAGCCATTAAAAACATGTTGAAAAAGGTCGGCGTTGCTACCTTACTGACTTCGCTAACAACAGCTTTGGGTTTTGTTACCCTAATTGGAGTAGGCATGGAACCCATTCAAGATTTTGGAATATTCACAGCAGTTGGAGTGCTCTTAGCATTTGTGTTGTCCATTTTATTTATCCCGTCTATTTTCTTGAACATCAAAAAACCAAAAATTACCGACTCTACTAGAGTTCAAACTGCTTGGGAGCAAGGATTAGGTCGATTTTTTATTAAGCTATGTCGCAATCAAAAGGCAGTTTTAGTGGCGTATTCAATCCTCACCATTATATGTATTGTTGGCGCTAGCCGAATTAAGTTCGATTATTTTCTAATGCAAGATTTGGGAGAAGATCAGCCGCTAATGCAAGAATTGAGGTATTTTCAAAAACAGTTTGGAGGGATTCGCCCGTTTGAAATGGCAGTAATTCCTGCAAAAGGCAAGGAAGTCACAGATTACGATGTAATAAGAGAAACCGAGAAATTGGAAAAATATTTGGATACGGAGTACGGCGTAAACCAAATGATTAGTCCAACTGTGCCGTTTAAGTTTGCGAATAAAACGCTGCGTAACGGTAGAGATGAATACTATAAAATTCCGGACAACGAGAAGCGATTCAATTATTTGAAACGTCAAATGGAAAAATTTGAAGGACGTGAAGAGTTTCAGCAAATAGTTTCTGCCGATAAGAAAGTAGGTCGAGTTTTTGGGCGAATGGTTGACCCTGGAAGCAAAGCTATGTTAGCTTTAAATGAGAAGCTAGAATCCTTCTACAATGAAAATATAGATGTTTCTGTATTAACGTATAAATTAACTGGAACACCAGTAATTATTGATGAAGCAGGACGGCATGTTTCGAAGAATATTATAATCGGTTTATTGTTTGCATTCTTACTGATTGGAATAAGCATGGGCATATTGTTTAAATCCGTTAAAATGGCATTTATTTCTTTGGTGCCTAACATGTTTCCTATTTTATTAACGGCAGGTTTTATCGGTTTTTCGGGCATCGATCTAAACATGTCAACTTCTCTTGTTTTTACTGTAGCTTTTGGAATTGCGGTAGACGATACCATTCATTTCTTAAGTCGTTATCGACAGGAAATGACTCAAGGCAGAACTAATTTGTTTGCACTGAGAAGAACATTTATTTCCACTGGAAAGGCAATCATTATTACCACAATAATTCTATTAGGTGGATTCGGGAGTTTAATCTTTTCAGACTTTCTAAGCACCTTTTATATTGGGCTGTTTGTCTGCATGACCTTAGTGTTTGCTGTAATAACAGATCTTACTCTTTTGCCAATGATGTTGTTGAAGAAAAGGAAGTAAAAAAATTAAGCCTTCTTGTTCAAAAAATACATTGAACCAAACCAAACGGCAAAACCTGCAACTGCTACGTATTTTGCAATTTCTTTGCCCCAAATAAAGTAACTCGCAAATATGCTTCCGAAGGTTATTAAGGCAATAATTAATTTTATTTTGTCTTTCTTGTTCATTTTACTAAAATAACCATGAGCCGCAGATTTTCAATTAAATTTGTTGAATTAAATTTTAGCTATGAACCTTATCTTTTTCGATCACAACCGACAAAATTTACTTCCTTTTACATACACAAGGGCCATAGCTGAATTTAGATGTGGCATTCTAACTTTATCAGAAAAGTGGGCAAAGAGGTTGGAACAATCGACGGTTTCTTATTTGACGGAAGACTATTTATCGGAGAAATTTCCTGCTAACTATGAAGCTTTAAATTATTATATTAATGGCAGTGTATTAGCAAACAATGCTTTGGCGGAAGCTGCAAAATCATTAAAAGAAGGAGAGTTATTAGTTGATGAGTTGACAGACAAAGTTTTGGTTTTTTGTTCTGCAGAAAAGCTGACAATTTCGGAATTCAACTTAACAGATTTCAAAAAAGTAACGTTCTCAGCGCCGTATTTATGCATTGACAACATCTGGGACATCTTTGCAAAAAATGCGAAGGCAATCGAAGAAGATTTTCAGTTGTTAACGGAAGGTCGGAAATCTCAACCATTAGATGAAACCTGCACTCATATTGGAGATCAATTGTTTATTGAAGAAGGAGCTAAAGTTCAAGCTGCAATATTCAACTCCACTTCAGGTCCAATTTACATTGGAAAAAATGCTGAAGTAATGGAAGGTTCTGTTGTAAGAGGAGCCTTAGCAATGTGCGAAGGAGCAGTATTGAAATTATCAACTAAAATATATGGTCCAACTACCATAGGACCTTTTTCTAAAGTAGGAGGAGAGGTAAATAATTCGGTTCTCTTCGGTTATTCAAATAAAGGACACGATGGCTTTTTAGGGAATTCTGTTTTAGGTGAATGGTGTAATTTGGGAGCTGACACAAACGTCTCCAATTTGAAAAATAACTACGCCGAAATAAAGCTTTGGAATTTTGAAAAGAATGGGTTCAAACCAACAGGCCTGCAATTTTGTGGTTTAATGATGGGCGATCATTCTAAAAGTGGGATCAACACCATGTTTAATACGGCAACGGTAGTTGGTGTTTCTGCGAATATATATGGTGGAGGTTTTCCTAGAAATTTTATTCCATCATTTGCTTGGGGAGGTTCTGAAAAATGGATGGTCTTCCGATTTGAAAAGGCGATGGAAGTTGCGGAAAAAGTGATGGAACGCCGTTCCAAGAAATTGGACGAAGTCGAAAAGTCCATTTTGAAACACGTATTTGATGAAACGGCTACACATCGTAATTTTTAGGCTGACAGATGAGCAGGTAAGTAATTTGGCATAAGCCTTGAATAGTATTAAATCACTTCAAATAATCGAAGTGATTTTTCTTTTAACTGACAATTTGACCCAAGATATATGAGTTCATTTAAATTTGATAAACTAGGATTAGAGAGTGCCATTGACGAAGGAACGGAGTTTATTCCATTAATGACAAGTGAAGACGAGGAGCAAATGGAAAAGGAGGAGACTCCTGAATCTCTGCCAATTCTTCCATTACGAAATACGGTGCTTTTTCCGGGAGTTGTAATTCCCATTACTGTTGGTCGAGATAAATCGATTAGCTTAATTCAGGACGCCAATAAAGGAGACAAAATTATTGGGGTTATTTCGCAAACGGATGATACCGTTGAAGAGCCGAATAAAGACCAATTGTTTGAAGTTGGAACTGTTGCACGTATTTTGAAAATTTTCAAAATGCCTGATGGTAATACCACTGCAATCATTCAGGGTAAGAAGCGATTTAGGTTAAATGAAATTACGGAGCATGAACCGTATATCAGGGCTGAAGTTGAAAAGTACGATGTAGGCAAAGTACCAAAAGATGCTAAGTTTAATGCACTGGTAGACTCTATTAAGGATATGGCATTGCGCATCATTGAGCAATCTCCAAATATTCCTTCAGAGGCTTCATTTGCAATTAAGAACATTGAAAGTAGTTCATTTTTGATCAATTTTATTGCCTCAAATATGAACGCAGAGGTGGATCAAAAGCAGGAAGTTCTACGAGAAAAGAACTGCCGTAAAAGAGCTCAGGTCTTACTTCGCTTGTTAAGCAAAGATTTAAAGATGTTGGAGTTGAAAAACGACATCCAATCGAAGGTGAAAACGGATATTGACAAACAGCAAAAAGAATATTTCTTGAACCAGCAGATGAAGCAGATTCAAGAAGAATTAGGTGGTTCACCACAAGATTTAGAGATTAAAGAGTTCGAGAAGCGAGCGAAAAAGAAGAAGTGGAGTAAAGCCGTAAAAGAACGATTCGAAAAGGAATTGGGAAAACTACAGCGAATGCATTCTGCTTCGGCTGAATATTCGGTGCAGTTGAACTATGTGGAAACACTATTAGATTTACCATGGAATGATGTAACAAAAGACAAGTTCGACCTAAAAGAAGCTAAGAAAATTTTGGATAGAGATCACTTTGGACTGAAAGAGGTGAAGGAAAGAATTATTGAGCATTTGGCAGTTTTGAAGTTAAAAGGCAATATGAAATCACCAATTCTTTGTTTGTATGGTCCTCCGGGAGTTGGTAAAACATCTTTAGGAAAATCCGTTGCTGAGGCCATTGGTCGTAAATATGTTCGAATGAGTTTAGGCGGTTTAAGAGATGAAGCTGAAATTCGAGGACACCGAAAAACATACATCGGAGCCATGCCAGGTCGAATACTTCAAAGCTTAAAGAAGGTAAAAACTTCGAACCCTGTTTTTGTACTAGATGAAATTGATAAGGTTGGGAATTCACACCAGGGTGATCCTTCTTCTGCTTTATTAGAAGTATTAGATCCTGAACAAAATGAAGCGTTTAACGACAACTTTGTGGAGTTGGATTATGACCTTTCTAAGATCTTGTTCATTGCTACTGCTAATTCATTAGGTACTATTCAGCCTGCTTTACGCGACAGAATGGAGATTATTGAAATTAACGGGTATACTTTGGAAGAGAAAGTTCAAATTGCTAAAAAGCATTTGATTCCAAAGTTGATTAAAGACAATGGCTTGAATTCAAAGCAAGTTTCAATTCCTGAAAATGTAATTGAAAAAGTGTGTGATGAATATACACGGGAGTCTGGTGTAAGAACATTGGAAAAACGTTTGGCAAAAGTAGTGCGATTCGCAGCCAAGTCGATTGCATTAGAAGAGGAGTATGAGACAAAAATTTCTGAAGGGAAAGTATTCGATATTTTGGGTCCGGGTCACTCAAAAGACAAGTACCAAGGAAACGATGTTGCAGGAGTAGTAACAGGCTTGGCTTGGACGTCAGTAGGAGGTGATATATTGTTCATTGAAACAAGTTTAAGCAAAGGAAAAGGGAGATTGACTCTGACCGGAAACTTGGGAGATGTAATGAAGGAATCAGCTACAATTGCTTTGGAATACATTAAGGCACATTCTGACGAATTTGGAATTGATATCGAAACCTTTGATAATTGGAATGTGCACATTCACGTGCCCGAAGGTGCTACACCAAAAGACGGTCCTTCGGCCGGTATTACTATGCTGACGGCTATTACTTCAGCATTTACCCAAAGGAGGGTAAAGAAGAATTTAGCCATGACGGGTGAGATTACCTTGCGAGGAAGAGTATTGCCAGTTGGTGGAATTAAAGAAAAGATTTTAGCCGCAAAAAGAGCTGGAATTAAGGAAATTATCTTGTCAGAATCTAACGAGAAAGACATCTTGCAAATTGACAAGAGTTATTTAACAGGATTGAAGTTCATTTATGTGAAGGAAATGAAAGAGGTAATTGATAAAGCGTTATTAAAAACAAAAGTTGATAATGCAAGAGCGATTTAAGAGGATTGAAAAATAAATTAATATAAAAGCCACGCTGAGAAGCGTGGCTTTTTTTGTTTCAATTTTTAAAAATTACAAACGTTTAATATCAGTTAAGTGATTTAACGATTGATTATTAATGATGATAATGTTCTATCTTTGATTGAGTACAACTTCAAAGGTAAAATGAAAATAAACGCAGCTTTCCTTTTATTGGGGTATTGGCAATAATGAAAAAACAAACAACCGTTCAGTAAAAACCTAATCTTATGAAATATATTCTCTTACTAATACTATCTACTTCATTCTCTATTTGCAAGTGCACAATACCAAATGATAACATTTATAAGCTACAAATTAATGCTCCCATTATAATAAATGATTTATCAGTTGAATTACTCAATCTTAATAAATATCAGCCGATGACTGGAACTTCTTCAACATTGCACGTTGAGTATAAAGGTCGGAAGGATATTATTTTAATAGGAATGGCGACTTGCGAACCTGATGAAGACTTTGTCTATTACTGGCAAGGATTCACATTCAGATTAATAGATCACGAAAAAGGAACTAAAGAAAACCTTGCAATAGAAATCATCCTGAAGGAATCTACTAAAGTCAATGACATTTTTAATCAAAATACGTTGCATGATGTATTTGAAAAAATTAAAACATTAATGAACGTTCAAGAGATGACAGTAGGGGGTGCGCAAATGAATTTGTTGAAAACAGAAAATAAATTGATTAATGTCAATTACGAAATTGGAAGAAACCTAAATTATAAAAAATGGGAACTGAAATTTGTTGAACACATAAATATTATTGGACAAGCAAATGGGAATGGTTATCGCTTTTCATTAATGAAAGACAAAGAGGGTGACATTATGATAAAAAGTGGCCCTAGTAAAGTAAATGAAAATGGAATAAAATACAGCTTAAACTGGTTCTTAGAATCGAGCCATGATTAAACAACACGAGCTTGATAACCACTATTGCCAACACTGTATATAGCAAATAGGGCTTTCGTTGGTTCATGAAAGTTCAGTGCCATTTACAAACACCTCCAAATCGGTGATTTGGCTTTTAAAATGAATAAATTAAAAACAAAATACAACGATTTGGCTCAGTGTAAACTCGAAAGTTTATCGTTTTCTACTGCCCTACTTGCCATATACTAACCGTTGTGGGCAATTCAAAGAATCCATGAAATTATTTGATGAAAAAGCTGAAAAGAGAGTTTGGATTTCACTTTTGATATCTGTGCCTTTTGTACTTTTTGTTTTATGGATGGAATATGGTAAAATTGGATTAAGTGAAATTATAATTACTGCAATTACTTTTCTAATTGGTATTGTAATTCTGTGTTTTATTAAATTGTACGCAAATAAAGAATAAATGGAATTAGTATTTGGTATAGGAAATATTGTGATTGGCATTATGATGACTCTAATAGGGTTTAAAGTATACAATCCATTTAAGGGTAAAAACGATCCTGAAAAAGAAGAACAATGGTTCAAAAAATTTGGAACATTCTTTAAAATCGGAGGTATTTCAATATTAATTTGGGGGTTAATTAAATTACTTTGAAGTCAGAATGCTTGATGAATAAATCGATAATTACAATATTGACAATTTTAATGCAACTGTCTGTTTCATCACAAGAAACTGTTCTGCAAGAAAATTATTATGACATTGTAATTGGCAATTATGAAACAAAAAGTTCAATTGAAGAATTTATTTCTGCAAGTTATCCAATCATCAATCCCCAAGTAAAATTTAATCCCAATAATTCTTTTTTAAAAATTGAACAAAAAGGAATTGCGTTGTTCAATAGTATTAACGACTTGGCTAAAATAAAGCCAATTGGAATTCTTCAAGAATCTTCAGTAATTCAAATTGACACCATTTTTTATAAAGAAATCTATAAAGACACAACTAAAGAATGGTTTTTATCTTTTAATGTTTGGTATGCAATAACTATTAATGGAATGCAATATTATACAGATTACAAAATTCATGATTTTGTTGCGTTTAAAATGAATCTTGATAAATTCAATCAAGATTTTCTTATAGTTTCTCAAAGTACGGGCTATGACGAATATTACGATAAAGGTTATCCCAACCATTTCTTCATCGCAATATTCAATGATAAAAAAGAAATGATTTATGATAGTGAAATTTTAAACTTTGACTATGAAGAAGAATTTTGGGATAACGAGCTAATGAGTTCTGTAGAAACAGAATTGACAGAGAATGGTTTGCAGTTTACTTTAATTGGTGTTAAAAGTATTTATAAAGGTATTTGGACAGGAGAAGAGCTAAGGATTAATCCAAATTGAGAACAATACTCATAGAAAAATAAAAGCCCATCACAATGTATAAAATGTATTGGGCATAAGTAGGTTACGGAATTTTGGTAGCTATTTGTAAGTTCGCAAAATCTGCTTGGCAGATTTGTAAAAAATGAGAAAATAACAAAGCCACTGCGAGGCTTTTGTTATTTAGTAAACTGAAAGCCTTAATTTTATCTAAATCACAACGGCACAATACAGAGGCGTTATAAAGAATTGTTTAAATCAATAGTTTTACAAACCAAATGCTTACGTTCTTTGTTTGACCGTCTTTTGAATCATTCTGGTAATTGACTCATCATCTAACTTTTCAATTTCGCTTAAACTCATCCAAACAATACTATTAGATTCTTCTTTGTCAAATTGAATCTCTTCGTTTTCGTCTGCCTCAAATAACATCCGAATATCATAATGGATATGCGCAGGAACCCCTTTTCTTGATTCGGGAATGTCATGTACGTCTAGATCAAATATGTTACTTTGAAGTAATTTGAATTGAGCCAATCCCGACTCTTCTTTTAATTCGCGCATGCAGGAATCAGCAATCGTATTGTCCTCGGCTTCCAAGTGTCCTCCAATTTGTAACCAGCGGTCCAATTTTTTGTGATGCGTCATTAGAACTTTTGTTTGGTCTTTATTTACTGCCCAGCAGGATGCGGTAATTTGACCTTCTTCGTTTTTTTTTGTCCAAAAGTCTTCGAATTTTTCCAAAAATAGAAGAATCTTCTTTTTATGACTGTCGTTTTCAGGGTAATTTTGTACTAAAGTAATTAGTTCCTGTTTGTCAATCATACGCTTGGATTGTGGATGGGCAAGATGGAAAATCTATCGGTTAGAAATTTTGTTTCGAGTAATTCATCAATGCTCAGAGCATTTGATTTTATCAGTATCATCGTTTCTTAAAAAGGCATGTTTGGCTTTTCTGCTTTACTCGCTAAGGATTCACTTTAATGGGTTCAGAAAGGTTCCACAATTTTAATTTGTCCTCTTTTTTAACACCTTCTAAGATCTCAATATTAATACCATCGGAAAGCCCTGTTTTTATATATCTTTTTTCATACTCTTGCTCGCCAACTTCTAATTCAACAAAGGCAGAGTCGCCATCGAACTGCAGTAAAGCTTCTGAGAGGGCAAGTACATTCATTCTTTTGTCAAGTACAATGTCAGCATTGGCACTATAACCGGCACGAATAAACTGATTGTCTTTCAATTTAACGGCAGCTTTAATTTCAAATTGAATAGCACCTTCTTCTTCAACTCCTTTTGGTGAAATATATTCTAAAACAGCTTCGAAGGTTTCGTTCTCAATTGCCCCAATTTTTAAAATCAATAACATTCCTTCTTTAATCTTTCCTACTTCAGATTCGTCTACTTTTCCTTCAAAAATTAAGTCAGACATATCGGCCTGTCTCTTATACACATCTGACGCTGCCGACGATC
>CAJXRL010000013.1 GCA_913059105.1 uncultured Flavobacteriales bacterium | reverse complement strand
GTGATATTGTCGTAAGTCAGATTCAAAAATAAATATTTTTCTCGCCTTTAAATTTGTTTATTAGCTGTTATTTATTGAGTTATAATTTGAAAGATCAAATTGCAAATGGTTCATTTGGAACCATTTCGTAATTCGACATTCATAATTTAAAAAATTTACTCTTTCTCTTTCACCGTCTTGAAATTGTCTTTTTCGTACACTCTTTCAATTAAAATTCGTTTTGGGTCAATGGCTGCTTTGGCAGGAATGGTATCTACCGTAAAAGTATACGATTGCTCATTTGAACTGAATTTAATTCGTTCGAGTGCTAACAATTCTTTTCCTTCGCTGTCTTTAAACAAACCAACATCTACCCAATCATTTAGAGGTACTTCTTTTTCGTTACCTATGGTGTCAGCTTTCAATTTTCGATTCTCCATTTGGATAGTTACTTCGTACTTCCCTGTTTCATTTTTCACATACGTAGCTTCTTTTAACCTGAAGTCATATAAGGTAATACTCTTAAACCAGTCTTCAATTAAATAATTTAAACTGTCAGGTACTTGGGGCTCTAAGTGGCGTAAAAAGTCTAATGAAGTAGGGTAGGGAGGAGCTTTGTAGCGAAATTCTGCTAAAAAATTACTCATGGCTTTATTCACTTTATCTTCTCCAATGTAGTCTTGCAATGCATATAGAATTACGCTTCCTTTTCCATAATGGATGTATTGCTGATTTTCGACTTTATAAAGCGGAAGTTCTTTCTCCAATTCTCCACCCCTTCCTCTTAAGTAACGATTGAAGTCATACTTTAAGAATTCCTTCATTTCTAAAGGGGATTTTGTTTGTTTCATCACCATTAACGAGGAATATTCAGAAAATGCTTCAGAAAGCATGGTTCCGCCTTGCATATTTGCTCCAATTACTTGATGTGCCCACCACTGATGCGCCATTTCGTGCGCAACAACAGCGTCAATTACATTGTTCTTTGTGGTGTCTTCTAAATCAATAATAAATCCAAAAGCCTCAGAGTAAGGCATGGTTCCGGGAAAAGCTTGCGCAAAGGTGGCATATTTTGGAAATTCAATGATTCGAGCTTGTTTGTGGTAATACGGTCCAAAGTTTTTAATGTAATATTCCAATGATTTTTGAATGGCATCTAACATTATATCGGTGTTGTAACCATGTTTTTTATCGTGGTATACTTCCAATGAAATGCCGTTCCAATCTCTTTGTGCAATTTCATAATCTGCAGATATGAACGAGCAAAAATCGAGAGAAGGCACATCTACTTTGTAATGATAATAATTTCTGTCTGCTTCTTTCCATTCTTTTACCAATGAACCTGGCGCTATCGCTATTTGGTCGGCTGAGGTCGATATGAATGTTTCTGTGTTAATCCAATCCGAACGACCATCAGAAAGATAGTTGCTCATGCAATCGCTAGTGCAACTATCACCTTCGAAAAGCTCGGGCATTCTGTCTTTAGGAGGCAAGTCGTATTTTATACGGTCGTTTTTATCAGATATTTCTGCGCCAGAATTGTATCCCATTTGTGGAATAAGTTGATTGTTCAAGAAAGTCCCATTTTGAACAATGCTTGTATTGCCTCTGCCATTTTCAAAACCTTCAGAAATATAGTCTATCTCAATTTTTATTTTCATCGATTCTCCCGGTTGAAGAGGAGAACTTAGTTCATAAATTCGGTAGCCAAGTCTCTCATCTTCATATACCATAGATCCATTTGGGATGGTAATTTTAGGGTCTGTATCCGAGTTGATGTTATAATGAATTGAGTCGATTGCTTTATTCGATTCGTTCTTTACTATTAGATCCGCTTTTGCTTTCACGTCTCTGTCTTTTGGAAAAATATCCAAGGTATAAACTACCTCTTTAACCTTTGGTAAGGTTGTGTTTTCATACTTTTTTAACTCTTTTTCATAATCCACCGAGATTAATTCGTTTTCATCTTGGGTCTTATATTCATTTAGAATTTGCGTATTGTAAAACACAAAAGATGCAGTTAAAATCCAAAGTAAACTCACGCCACCAAGTATTAGGCTGTTCTTCCCCTTTAAGTTTACTCGTGCAGATTGCCATCTTGTTTTGTAATTTCCTCCTGATGATCGCACCCAGAATAGAGCCGAAAGAACCATCAAAACTACACCGAACAGCAACCAATACGCAGAAAACCACATGGCACCAGCAAAGCCTGGGCCGTAACCGTTCATGTCTGAGAACGCAATACCAGGTCTTCCACCCAAACTAATCATGTTGGTATTTATGTCTAAAGCAAAGAGCACAATGTTTAGTATTTCGGCAAGCAATATCGAAATAAAAAAACCTAGGTATTTGTTATTCATGAATACTTGTATGGCTATAAAAAGCATGCTAAAGAACAAGTAATTTGGTAGAAACCCATAGAGATAATTTGTAAAGTATAACCCCATTTCAATATTGGTAAACCCTAGAATTAATTGATAGACAATCCCAATAAGTGAGAATATGAAGTAGAGTAAACTTGCTACTCCAACCAAAGTTAAAACTTTAGCAAGCAGAGAAGTAAAGGAATAATGAGGGGCGGCATTGACAACTTCATTGATTTTGGAAGTTCTATCATTCCAAACCAATTCTCCACTAAAGAAAACAACTATAATGATGATAAAGAGAGTAGTGGAATCATTAATCATATCCACAACTATATACGTTAGCGGATAAGATTTTAATCCATAGTATTCAAAACCGCCAATAATTTCTACAACTAGCAAAATAGTTGCAAACAAGAAAATGACTTTAAATACGACACTTTTAATAATGTTTAAAAAGCTGATTTTAAAAAAGCTTTTAAATTGTATCCAATTGCTGAATGCGGCAACTACTTGTGGTTTTTGGATACTTGCAATAGTTGATTCAAGAGCTTTTTGTTTTTTTGCTTTTGATTGTTTTTCCTTGAAAGAAAAACTAAAGTAACTAATCATCAAGATAACCATTCCAACAGCCATCCAAACCAATCGATTCAAAAATAAAATGCCACTAAAACCGGGGGAGAGGGTGTTCTTTTCAATAGGTGTAAAGTATCGGGATTCAACCGACCAGGCTCTTACACCAAATGTGTCTGAAAGCGCCGCTATTGTTTCGTTATCTACTTCTGAAAGTAAAGTGCCTGCTATACCATACAATATAATTAGGCCTAAAGCACCAACAAAAGAAACAATGGTATTTTTAAAGCGAATAGCTAGAGCAAAAATGATTACTCCTGCAAAAAACATATTTGGCAATATGAACAACAAATAATTGTTCAGAAAGGTTTCAAAAAATAAGGGTCCAATTCTTTCTGCCCCAATAGTACCCATTATAGGGCCTAAAAATGAACCAAGAACTACTCCTAAATACACTCCAAAAAGAGGTATTGTTGCTAAAACCAGCGCACCAAAGAATCTTCCAAAGAAAAATGAAGCCTTGCTAACGGGCGTGCTAAATAAAATTTCATTGAATTGATTGTTATAGTCTCGGAGCGCTGCATTATTGTAAAAGGCCACAGCAAATAAAACACCAATAATGGAGAAAACTCCTACAAATTGTGTGATAACAAATGGGGCATTTTTCATCACATTTCCCACTGAACCGCCAATTTGAACGTTGTCAGAAACAACCGCACCAAATGATAGAAGTCCAATAATGACTAAGAAAATATAAACCATCGGCCGTTTTAATGCCGATTTGATCTCTAAGAGAAAAAACTCTTTAAACATAGCTTTGGATTTTAAACGGTTACAGCAACTTGATTTAACTTAGTTTTCACAAAGAAAACATCTTCTAAACTTGGTTCAACCAAATGGAAACCATTAGACGGATCACTTTCAGCGAAAGCGTGGATAACAGGTTTTCCAGCAATCATTTTATCTGAAATTACTTGGTGGTTTTCTTGATGCTGCGCTAAGTCTTCTCGCTCAATGGATTTTTGCCAGACTTTACCTTTCAATTCAGAAATAGCATCTGTGGGAGTTCCGTGATATACAATTTCCCCTTCATTCATTACTGCAAATTTGCTGCACAATTCGTGAACATCATCCACAATATGAGTAGACAATAGAATAATTACTTCTTTCCCTACATCTGCCAATAGGTTATGGAAACGGTTGCGTTCTCCTGGGTCTAAGCCTGCCGTAGGTTCATCAACTATAATTAATTTCGGGCTGCCTATTAGTGCTTGAGCTATTCCGACTCTCTGCTTCATTCCACCTGAGAAACCTTTTACACTTTTATTTTTCTTCTCATAAAGGTTTACTTTCTGCAATAGGTACCCAACCAATTCTTTGCGTTCCTTGCGGTTCGAAATTCCTTTTAACACACACATGTGATCTAGTAATTGCTCTGCTGTAATTTTGCTGTATACCCCAAATTCTTGTGGAAGGTAGCCCAGTACTTTTCGCAATTCGGTTGGGTCATTCAAAATGTCAATGTCGTCCAAAAAAGCACTGCCTGAATCGGCTTCTTGTAGAGTAGATAAAGTTCTCATTAAAGAAGATTTACCTGCTCCGTTCGGGCCTAGAAGACCAAACATGCCATTTTCAATTTCAATACTTACATTATTGAGTGCCTTTACCCCATTTGGGTAAGTTTTACTAAGATTTTTAATGCTGAGTGTAGCCATAGGTTTTGTTTTTTGATGAAACGAAAATATAAAATGCTTAGTACGTTGCCGAATTTTTGTGTTGGACGGTTGGAGAGGAAGATTTGTTACTGGAGGGAACTAAGAATTACGAATCTGAGAATTGCGAATTTTTAAAATGAGATTGTGCAGGTTGAGACGAAAATAATTAGAGCTTTCTTAAAAAGCTTAATTTAATTTTTTTTAGAATAAGTCGAAAATTTAACTAGCTATTATTTAGAAAAATAGGGTCTTAAATGAAGGTTTGACTCGGCGCGATGATTCTTCATTTGTAAGTTGTAAATGTCATTAGGTTTTAAAAATTGTTAATGAACGAAGGATTTGAAGAGTAAAAGAGTCTAATTAGTATTCATCGTATAAAATTGTAGAATTATGAAAACCTTATTGGGAACAATCTTAATTGGACTTTCTTCTTTATGTATGCAAGCGCAAAGACCTGGTGGTGGACCAGAAGTAATGTTAGCAAGAGAAAAACAAAATGTACTAGAAAATGTAGAGAATCTTTCTGAGGATCAGAAGATGTTGGTTAGTGGCATTTACGATGAGTTTACGGTTAGCTTAAAAGAGAAATTTGAAGAAGCAAGAGAAAGCGGAAGTAGAGAAGGCATGAGAGAGAAAATGCAAGCACTTAGAGCTGAACGAGATGCTTTAATTAAAGATGTTTTAAATGAGGAACAATTCATGACCTACAAGCGCCTCACAGAAAGGAAAAGAGGGAAAAGGGAGAATCAGGAAGAGGCTCAATAATTAGTAAGATGAACAAGGTCTTACTATTGTCTATTGGAATATTGTTTTTAAGTGTTGGAGATTCATTTTCTCAAAATGACACTTTAAATATTCAAGGAAGAATTATCAATAAAACTGATAACACCCCATTGCCGGGAGCTACGGTTATGATGATTAACATTAAAGATTCTACTCGGTCAAAGTATACATCAACGGATGTAAACGGAGTTTTTAAAGTTGATAAGTTAGAAAAAGCGTTCTATAAGTTGAGGGTATCAAGTATAGCCTATAAACCATTTCAGAAGCTAATTCGTTTGCAATTAAAAACCAATGATATGGGAGACATCTTCTTAGAAGAAAATGTTGTACAAATTGGCGATGTGATTGTTCAAGGTCAACGTGCTCCTGTACAGCAAAGAGGAGATACCACACAATATAATGCAGATGCATTTAAGACCAATGTTGACGCTACTTCTAGCGATTTGGTGAAAAAAATGCCGGGTATTGAAGTTACTAGTTCAGGGGTAACAGCAAACGGGGAAAATATTCAACAAGTATTGTTAGATGGGAAAAGGTTTTTTGGCCAAGATCCTTTACTTTCTTTAAACACAATTCCTGCCGAGGTAGTTGACAAGGTCTTGGTTTACGATGAACAAAGCGAGCGGTCAAAGTTAACTGGCTTTGATGACGGAAATACTACTAAAACAATGGACTTAATCACTAAAAGCGGAAAACAAAACGGACAGTTTGGTAAGGTTTATGGAGGAATTGGAGAAAATGAAAGATATAAAGCGGGGTTAAGTTTAAATTCTTTTAATAAAGACAGAAGAATTACCATTTTAGGAATGTCTAACAACATCAACCTTCAAAATTTTGGACAAGAAGATTTGGCAGGAATAAGCAGCAGCGGTGGTAGAGGAGGATTTAACCGTGGAGGGAATGATAATTTTAATACCGGTGAGCAAAATGGAATTACGTCTACAAACTCTGCAGGAATAAATTTTACAGATAAACTGAGTAAAAAAATATCAATTGAAGGGAGTTACTTTTTCAACGCAACAAAAAATGAAATTAAACAAGAATTAGTTCGGGAAACATTTTTGGCAAATGGTAGTCAGTTTTACGAAGAGGATCAGAATTCTTCAAACGAGAATATTAACCATCGGTTGAATCTAAGAATGAATTATGATATTGATGATAATAACAAAATTTTACTTCGTTCAAGTTTTAGCTTACAAGATAATAATTCAGACGAGTTAACAATAGGTAAAACATTTATAGAGGAGGAGCAATTTGAAAATTTAACGAACAATAGATTTAACACGGATAACGAAGCAATTCAATTAAGTAACAAGCTGACATTCCAACATAAATTTAAAAAAATAGGTAGAACAATAACTGCGGATATTAGCCATGAAGTTAGACCATCAGAAAGATCTGTTTTATTTGAAGATATTTTAAATAATTCAAATACCGACTATTTAACTGATGCAACAAATCAGCGAATAAATCCTTCGGTAAGTTATACTGAACCGATGGGTCTTGCAGGACAAATAACGGCTTCTTATGCCTATAACAATGCAAAACGAACTTCTGATGCCGCAGTATTCGAGGTAAATGAACAAAGACAAAATAGTAACAAGATTGATGGGTTATCGAATTCATTTAAGAGTAATTATAGCTACCATCAACCGTCATTGATGTACTCAGTTCGTAAAATGGGAACTAATTTTAATGTAGGAGTTGAATTTCAGAAAGCAGATTTGAGAAATACCTCTGCTTCATTAGAAATTGGCAAATTGAATAAAACGTTTAATGCTATTTTACCTTCGGTCATGACTCGTTTCGAGCTAAATTCTAAAACAAGATTCTTTGCACGTTATAGCGCATCAACTACAGAGCCTACAGTGAGTCAATTGCAAAATGTACTAATTAATACCAATCCGTTATTTGTAACTATTGGGAATCCTGGTTTGAATCAGACATATACTAATTCAATAAGAATGGGGATTCGTTATGCCAACACTGAAAAAAATAGGATGTTTTCTAACTTTAGCAGAGTAACGAACAGTCTCAATTACATTACAAATGAAACTTTCGTATTGCGCAAAGACTCCACAACAACTTCGGGAATTATTTTACAGCGTGGCGTTCAAGTAATTTCACCAACTAACTTAGAAGGTTATTGGCAAGTGCAAAACAATACTTCTTATAGTTTCCTAATCAAACCAATCAAGAGTAATTTAAATCTGTCAACAAATTTAGTGTACAGCAGATTGCCTGCAATTACCAACAAGCAATTAAATTTTACGAATTCTTATTCGGCAGCTTTTAAGATGGGGCTTACGAGTAACATTAGCGAAAAAATTGATTTCAATGTTTACTATGAATTAAATGGCACGAGAGCTTTGAATTCCATTCAAAAGCAAGCAGCTAATCAATACAGTGCTCAAACATTTGCAACGGAGCTAGATTTAACGCTAAAACATGATTTTGTTTTTAGGTCCGATACGTATTTTCAGAAATACAATGGTTCAAGTAGTTCGTTTAATTCCATTTACACTTTATGGAATTTAGGAATTGCAAAGAAATTTTTGAAGAACAATTTAGGGGAGCTTGAGCTTTCTGTTTTCGATTTGTTAGGTCAAAATCAAAGTTTTACTCAAACGGTAAGTGCTCAATATTTAGAAGAACGAAAAACGACTGTTTTGCAACGGTATTTGATGTTGACATTTACATATCAGATAAGGCATTTTAAAAGCTCAAGAAGGCTAAAAGTTTAAGGTCGAAAGTCTAGAGAACACAAAATGATAAAGGTTCTTCCAAAATTGGAAAAACCTTTTCACGACAAAATATGGTTCATTTAAGCCATATTGTCTAAATGTTTTCCTAAGTCATTCAATTTATCATTCCAGAATGCATCATAAGTAGACAGCCAGTTCTTAATTTCTAAAAGGGCATGTGCAGAGGCATAGCAAAAGCGTTCTCTTCCTTGTGGTTCAATTTTCACCATCTCTGCCTCTTCCAATATTTTAAGATGTTTAGTCACGCCTTGTCGGCTAATATTAAACTCCATTGATAGTTGAGATATTGAAAGTGCAGAACCAAGAATGAGTAGATGAAAAATTTCTCTTCTTGTAGGATCTGCTATTGCTTTGAAGATTTTATTCCTTTTTTCAGACATATTAATTATTTAAAACTTCTCCAATTTGTAGAAAACAGCGCTTCCAGCCATTTGAAAAGCTTCCAAACATTTCTTGAGCATCTTCTTTATTATACTTCAATATACCACTGTGAATCATTTTTACTTTTGTTCCGTTATTCTCTTCTGTTAGATTCCATTTTACTTCTGTTTCTATATCCTTATGATTAAGAGCAATCCAGGAATATACTAATGTATAAGGAGTTGATTCTTTTACAACTCCTGCAACAACACTGCAATCATCCTTTGGACTATGTAATTCGTATTTTGCTCCGGTTTCTCCTTTAAAATTGGTCGGTGCTAACCATTTTGATACATGTTTTGTTTCTGTTAGAGCACCCCATACTTTATCTATTGAGTGAGGATACCATTGAGTTTTTTCAATTGAATTTTGTGCGGTTTGCGTTTCCATATTGTTAAGTTTTAAAATTAATGCAACTATTAGGTTGCAAATATACAAAAATTATTAACCTGCAACCATTTAGTTGCAAATTAATAATTGATTGGTCCGAATTACTGAAAAGTTAAATATCATAAGAAGTTCACAAAGAAGTCATTTTTTTGCAGCATAGAAAGCTTTGTCTAACGTAGGACAAGCCTAAGTGCATAGTTATTCTAACTTTGAGTCATTAAATATTCTGATGATGAAAAAAATAGTTTATTACACTTTTCTAACTTTGTCACTAAATGCTTGCATAGGTGAGGATATTGTTGACGATTCTCAAAACATGAGAGAACGTCTTTCAATTGTTTCGGGAAGGACAAATAGTGATACTTTGTTTGTAGGAGAAACACTTCAATTAAGGGCAGAATTTTATGATATAAACGGGAATATTATTCCATCTACTAATATTTGGACAAGTTCGAAAACTTCAGTTGCAACTGTTGACCAAGAAGGGAGAGTTACTGCTTTAAAAGGTGGTGCAACCAATATTATAGTAAGTTCGAACCGACTAGATGACCAAAGATTAATTGTAGTTCCGCAATTAGAAAAAATTGAGATAACTTCTAATTCTGCTCCAACTGTTTTTATAGGAGATTCTATAGAGTTGATTGCTAATTACTATAATCAAAGAGGGGAATTAACTACGGCAAACATAACTTGGTCAGTACATAGTCGAGCGGCTGTGGAATTGAAATCGAACGGTAATATGGCTAAATTAATTGGCAAAATTGCAAATGCAGTAATACTTAAAGCTTCAGCAAATGGTATTGAAAAAGAATTGAGTGTTACAGTTATTGACGATACTAGTGCAGTTGCAAGTATTTCTATCCAAAGTAGTTCTACCATGATTCGAGTTGGAGAAACAATTCTATTTCAGCCAACTGTTAGGAATATTAATGGAATGATTTTGAATAACAAACCAATTACTTGGAGTAGTTCAGATGTTTCGGTTCTTTCAGTTTCAACTTTAGGTTTAGCAACATCTCTTGCGCCCGGAGCAGCAATAATAACTGCAACTTCTGACAAGGCGGTGAGTAATGGAGTTTCTGTTCTGGTTAGTCAAGCTATGACCACAAGTAGGTCGGGAGTGTTTAGTGGAAATGGCAGCTATACCGTGAACGGTAACGTAACAATGGAGATTGTAAATAATAATTTACAATTAAATTTTACCAACTTTTCGAGTTCTAGTGGGCCCGGATTATACATTTATTTAGGGAACAGTGTTAATTCAGGAATTTCTATTGAAGCATTAAACAATAGAACAGGTAGTTTTACGGTAGATCTACCTTCTTCCATAAGTATTGATGACTACAACTATGTTTTAATATGGTGTAAACCTTTTGGGTTAACATTTGGTTCAGCGCTTTTAAACTAGAAAAAAATGAAAAAGATAATTGGAGTATTTGGATTGATTTTTCTAGTAAATTTTGCATTTGCCGGTGGTTGGTTAAAAGGAAAAGATAAAGGATTTGTAAAGTTGAATCAATCTATTCTCTCGGGTAATAAATTTTACAATCCAAGTGGAGAACAAATTGACATAATAACAACAGGTGTTTACCAAACAAGTTTATATGCGGAATACGGATTTACAAATAAAATTGATGGAATTTTATACCTTCCTTTTGTTTCTCGGCTTACGCTAAATAGCGTTAAATATTCAAGTGGATTAGTACAAAAAGGAGATCAATATACCGGTCTTGGAGATGCGGATGTAGGTTTTAAGTACGGAATTAGACAAAATAAATCGTTGGTAATTAGCGCCTCTCTAATATTAGGCCTGCCAATTGGAAAAACTGACGGGGGGAATTCGGAGTTGTTACAAACTGGTGATGGGGAATTTAATCAGCTAGTGATGTTTGATTTCGGGTATGGATTTAAGAAACCATTCTACACCAACTTAGGTATTGGATTTAACAACCGGACAAAAGATTTCTCGGAGGAGTTTAGAGCCAATATTGAACTGGGTTATGAGTACAAAAAGAAATTCATCCTTGCATTTAAAGCATCAACAGTTCAATCTTTCGAGAATGGGGAAGCAAAAGGGAGTTCTGGAAATGGAATTTTTGCCAATAATATAGAATTTACTAGCTATGGAGTTGAAACTTCATATCGAATTACGGAAAAGTTAGGGGCAACGGCAAGTTATTTTACTGCAAGCTCAGGTCAAAATGTATTAGCTGTACCTGCTTATAATTTTGGTCTATTCTGGGAAATAAAGTAGCATCTCATTTCGGCAAATTCTCCATATAAACTCTACCGTTCAATATAACTAATGTGAAAATTTAAAAGATTAAATAACGTTCATTTAAATAGTCTTTGAAATTATGACACCAAATTTTTGGTATTTCTGATCAACTTTTTCATTCGCAATGTAGCCAAAGTTAAGTAATAGCAAATCGAATAAGTACAACTACAACCCCGACATTATTTAGTGTTATTTATCTAACTCATTTATGTTTAATAAAATTCGCTGTAGATTAATAGCCACAAAAAGTGGCTCCTTTTTTAAGTAAAAGAATCTGAGTTAAACTTTAAAAATCATCGTAGAGTGCCCAGGATTGAAGCAGTCTAACGAAAAAACATTGACAGTTGAAGAATTCGGAATCAATAAATATTCATCCATTCAATCAAGTATCGGGCGATAAAAATTCTGAGCATCTTCTGGAACTGATCTTCCATTAAAATTGAAAACTTCAGAATTTTTGAACAGTTCTACAGTCGGATATTTCTCATTCCCTTCTATGAAAAGTACTTCTACCTTTTACAAAATAGCTAATATATTACTTTCCGTGGCATTGTTTGAATTTTTTGCCACTTCCACAAGGACATGGCTCATTCCTTCCCACTTTTGCTTCAACTCTAACTGGTTGTGGTTTAGGTCTCGGAGCTTCAGGGTTTCCACCTTCCTGTCCTCCATCGCTACCTTTGCTAAAGCTAGGTACTTCAGTTCTTGAAGTTTGCAGTTTAGGCTGCTCTCGTCTTGGCAAAGAAGCTTGTTGCACTTGAGATTGAGCTTCCTGCTGAGGTAAATTCCCTTTCATTAAGAAAGCAATAATCTCCTTGTTGGTTCTGTCAATCATTTGTTTAAATAACTCAAACGCTTCGAACTTATAAATCAATAACGGATCTTTTTGTTCGTAAACAGCACCCTGAACAGATTGCTTCAAGTCATCCATCTCACGCAAATGTTCTTTCCACGAATTGTCAATCATGGCTAGAATAACATTCTTCTCAAATGAATTAATTAATGATTTGGCTTCTGTCTTGTACGCTTCTTCAAGAGGAGTAACTACCTGAATGGTTTTCTTTCCATCAGTAAAAGGAACAACGATATTCTCGAAGTTATTCGCTTCATTTTCATAAACGTCCTTAATTACTGGAAAAGCGGTTCTAGAAACCATTTCAGACTTATTCTTGTAGTTTTTATACGCTATACCGTAAATACTTTCTGTCAATTCCTCTTCTCTAGAATTCATGAATTCCTCTTCGCTCACAGGACTGTCCATGCTGAAGTTTCGAATCAATTCAAATTTAAAATCTTCAAAATCTTTTCCTTCTAATCCATATTGAACAATAGTTCCAGTGGAATCATACATCATATTTGAGATGTCAACATTTAGTCGCTCACCAAATAATGCATTTCTTCTTCGCTTGTAAATTACCTCACGTTGAGAGTTCATGACATCGTCATACTCCAATAATCGCTTACGAATCCCAAAGTTGTTTTCTTCTACCTTTTTTTGCGCTCGTTCAATTGACTTAGTAATCATGGAGTGCTGAATTACTTCGCCCTCCTCTAAGCCCATTCTGTCCATCAATTTGGCAATTCTTTCAGAGCCAAACAAACGCATTAAGTTATCTTCTAGTGAAACGTAGAACTGAGAACTTCCTGGATCACCTTGTCTACCTGCTCGACCTCTTAACTGTCTATCTACCCTTCTAGATTCGTGACGCTCTGTACCAATAATAGCAAGACCTCCAGACTCTATCACTTCTTTAGATAGCTTAATATCCGTTCCACGACCGGCCATGTTGGTTGCAATAGTAACCGCTCCTGCTTTTCCCGCTTCAGTAACAATCTCCGACTCTCGTTGGTGCATTTTTGCATTCAGAACGTTGTGCTTGATGTTTTTCATCTTCAACATTCTACTCAATAACTCAGAGATTTCAACTGAAGTTGTTCCAACTAAAACAGGTCTACCAGCTTTTACTAAAATTTCCGTTTCAGCAATTACTGCATTGTATTTTTCACGAGTGGTTTTATAAACTAGATCTTCTCTGTCATCTCTCGTAATCGGGCGGTTAGTTGGAATTACAACAACGTCCAATTCATAGATGTCCCATAATTCTCCTGCCTCAGTTTCCGCTGTTCCAGTCATACCTGAAAGCTTGTGGTACATTCTGAAAAAATTCTGTAACGTAACCGTTGCATACGTCTGTGTAGCTGCTTCTACTTTTACGTTTTCTTTCGATTCAATTGCTTGGTGTAGGCCGTCAGAATAACGTCTACCTTCCATAATACGACCAGTTTGCTCATCAACAATTTTCACTTTGTTGTCCATTACAACATACTCAGTGTCTTTTTCAAACAAAGTATATGCTTTCAGTAATTGGTTTACGGTGTGAATACGTTCTGCCTTTATAGAGTAATCGTTTATAATTTGATCTTTGTCAGCAATTACTTCATCTTCACTTTTTCCTGACTTTTCGGCCTGTCCTAAAAGTGTGCTCAAATCAGGAAGTACAAAGAAATCAGTATCGCCTCCAGTACCCGAAAGAAGTTCTATTCCTTTTTCAGAAAGCTCTATAGAATTGTTCTTTTCGTCTATTGTGAAAAATAATTCAGCATCAACGAGGTGCATTTCCTTCGATTGATCTTGCATGTAATAATTCTCAGTCTTTTGCAATTGTGCTCGAATGCCTGGCTCACTTAAAAACTTAATTAAAGCTTTGTGCTTTGGTAAACCTCTAAAACTTCTTAGCAATGCCATTCCGCCTTCTTCAGTCAGTTTTTTCTGCTCTTTTGAGTCTGTAACTTCTGAGTTTAATTTCTTTTTAGCATCGGCAATTAACGTGGTAATTAACTTCTTTTGTGCGTTTACTAATTTGTCAATTACCGGTTTTAGCTCAGCAAATTCATGAATATCACCCTTTGGTGTTGGACCTGAAATAATTAATGGCGTTCTAGCATCATCAATTAATACAGAATCTACTTCATCAATAATGGCATAGTGCGGCTTTCGCTGCACTAACTCTTCAGGAGTTCGAGACATGTTATCTCTCAAATAATCAAATCCAAATTCGTTGTTTGTACCGTAAGTAATATCTGCTTTGTAAGCAGCTATTCGTTCAGGGGAATTAGGTTGGTGATTGTCAATACAATCTATCGTTAAGCCATGAAATTCAAACAAAGGTCCCATCCACTCAGAATCCCTTTGTGCGAGGTAATTATTTACTGTTACCAAGTGAACTCCTCTTCCCGCCAAAGCATTTAAGTATACCGGCAGGGTTGCAACCAACGTTTTACCTTCACCAGTAGCCATCTCAGCAATTTTCCCTGTGTGCAATGTAATTCCACCAATCAGCTGAACATCGTAGTGAATCATGTCCCACTTAACTTCAGCTCCTGCAGCATTCCACGTGGTGTTCCACTGAGCTTTTTCATTTAAAATGGCAACACTATCTCTTTCAGCAGCAATATCACGATCCATTTGTGAGGCCGTAACTTCTATTTTTTCGTTTTCAGTAAACCTTCTAGCCGTTTCTTTCACAACTGCAAAAGCCTCAGGTAAAATTTCTAATAGTACTTCTTCAATTTTGCCATCAATGCTTCCTTCTATTTTATCGATTTCAGCATAAGTGTCTTCTTTCTCATTAATGTCTGCAGTAGCTTCTGCTTTTGCTTTTAGCGCATCAATTTCTGATAATTCAGCTGCAATATGAGCTTGAATTTTAGCTTTAAAATTAATGGTTTTAGCTCTTAACTCGTCATTAGTAAGAGTTGCTAAAGCCGGGAAAGCAGCCTTGATTTTTTCAACCAATGGCGTTACTTCTTTTAAATCTCTGTCTGCTTTACTTCCCATCAGCTTGTGGAAAGTTTTTGTTAGTGCTCCGAACATAAGTTTGTCTTCAGTTGGGTGTTTTTTTTGAAACGAGAGCAAAGTTAATCAATTAAAGACTGGCTTTGGGCTCAAAAATCTTTGAAACCTATGGCAATAGTCAGACCTTTTTACGAAAGTCGGACATCTTGTCGCTGAGGCATAAAAAAAGGCTGTCTCAAATGAATGAAACAGCCTTTGTAAACTATTATTGTAATTAATACTCGTCTTCGTTAAAGAAGAAATCTTCCTTTGTCGGATAGTCGGGCCATATGTCCTCAATCGTTTCATATGATTCACCTTCATCTTCAATTTCCTGGAGATTTTCAACTACTTCTAGTGGAGCACCGGCTCTAATTGCAAAGTCAATTAATTCGTCTTTGGTCGCTGGCCAGGGTGCGTCTTCCAAATAGGAAGCTAATTCTAATGTCCAATACATTTCCGTTCTCGTTTTTGATTCTTCGCAAAAGTAATTTTTTTGCCTTTAGAAACAAGCAATTTTAAAATTCTTTTTTTTTTGTTAAATTATTGGTTATCAGAAATTAACTATTTCTTAGGTACCCAGGCTATTTCCTTAGCGCCCAAATCTTTCGTCAATTTTCGCGATAAAGTGAATAAGTAGTCAGATAAGCGATTTAAGTATGAAATCACCTTATTATTAACCTCACTTTCTTCAGCTAATTGTACTGTAACTCGCTCAGCTCTACGACATACACATCGAGCAATGTGTGAATATGAGACCACCGTATTGCCTCCGGGTAAAACAAATGATCTCATTTCTTCTAATTGGTTATCCATCCGGTCAATTTCGTTTTCCAAAAATGTTATATCCTCTTCAAATAAATCTGGTAAAACCATTTTCGACTTACCAGGTTCAGCAGCTAAATGAGAACCTATGGTAAATAATCGATCCTGAATCTCCAACAATACTTCAATGTCTTTTTTGCTTATGTCTTGGTCTCTAATTAAACCAATATACGAGTTCAATTCGTCAACAGTTCCGTACGATTCAATTCGTAAATGGTGCTTTGGTACTCTTGTTCCTCCAATTAGTGAAGTTGTTCCATTATCGCCCTTCTTTGTATATATTTTCATGTATTTAAAGATTCTGTTGTTCAAATTTCCACAATTATAGAAGAATACGCATGTATTCGATAAATGTTCAATTTAATGTTAATCTGAGAACTTTTTCTTGCAACGGTCGAGCTAAACAAAAGACTTGATAGAAGTGTTCATTTCATCACTTTCAATGTTTCCGTCTCTTAGACGAATGATACGATGCGCATGCTGGGCAATGTCTTCCTCATGCGTTACTAAAATAATAGTATTCCCGGCTTTGTGAATGATGTCCAAGAGCCCCATGATTTCATGTGACGTTTTTGAATCTAAATTACCTGTTGGCTCATCTGCTAAAATAATAGAGGGTGAGTTGACTAAAGCTCGTGCAACTGCAACTCTTTGGCGCTGGCCACCTGATAATTCATTGGGTTTGTGTTTAACTCTATCACTTAATCCAACTTCTGTTAGGACTTGCATGGCACGTTCCTCTCTTTTTGACTTCGATAAACCAGCATAAATAAGCGGGAGTGCTACATTATCCAAAGCGGTTGCTCTTGGCAATAAATTAAATGTTTGAAAAACAAAACCAATTTCTTTATTTCTAATTTGTGCCAATTCATCATCCGATAGTTGACTTACATCTTGGTTATTTAAAATGTACTTTCCTGAAGTAGGGGTGTCCAAACAGCCAATTAAGTTCATAAGAGTTGATTTTCCGGAACCTGAAGGTCCCATTAAAGCGACGTACTCATTCTTTTGAATGGTGAACGATAATGCTTTTAAAACTTTAATCTCTTGCTTTCCTAAGCGAAAATTACGAACCAGTTTTTCTATTTCAATAATTGGTTTTGAACCCATAATAACTCAAAAGTAATTCTTTAATTGGAATGTAAAACTGCTTAATGATAAACGGTAAAATGTTCTTTAGCTTGGTCCTTTTTAAAGAATACAAATCCCATAGCAAAACAATCAATGGTAACGGTCACTTTGTGATGAGCTTTAATGATTTTCCATGCTTGAGTCATTTGCTTTGACCAATAAATGTCGTCGAAAACAAATACGCTATTCTCGTTTGCAAACCGTAAAGCTTGTTCAAAATAGCGTAGAGTAGGTTCTTTTTGGTGGTTTCCATCAAAAAATACAAAATCAACTTCTTTTAATTTAACTAATTCGCCCTCAAATGTATTGTCAAAATTTCCTTGAACTTGTGTAACGTTAGCAATGTTGAGTTTTGAGAAATTTACTTTGGCAACTTTTGCCAATTCCGAAGCTCCTTCCAAGGTAGTAAGCTGGCCTTTCGGATTTGCCTTTGCCAAATAAGCACTTGTAATGCCTAAACAAGTGCCAAGTTCCACTAACTTTAGTGGCTTGAAATGACGAACAACGTGAAATAGTAATTGAGCAGTCTTGGCTGGTTTTAAACTTGTTTGAGCAATGGCTTGTATGCTTCTCTCATTAGAGTTATGAACGGAAGATCCTGCACCTAAATCTTTAATTGTAAGCTTAGTCTGTGTTAGCAATAATTTTGCTCTAATAGACTCTATCTCATCAAAAGCATAAAAGTCTGCCTTCTCTTTAAATAGGCTGTGATGAAGCTCAAATACAAATGGGGAGTGTATACCATGCAGGTGAACGCAACGTGGTAAATAGTTAAGGTACTGCCAAATTTGCCAAAGTTTATTCTTCATGTTTTGGAAGGTTTTCCCATTCTTTAAATTTGTCAATGTCTGTTTTCAATGAATTGGTAACAAAGGCAATAACTGTAATGTCATCCAGAAAACCTGCAATGGGAATAAAATCTGGGATAAAATCCAAGGGGCTCACAAAGTAAAATATTGCAGACGCTGCATATAGGATTGTTTTCCAGGGTATTTCTTGATACTCTTTTTTCCACCATGCATTAACCAAACGCAAAAGTGCCTGGAGGTCATTCCAGGCATTTTTTAACTTCCCTTTTTTATGGTTTGCCTTTTCTTTTGCATCACCTAACAATTTAGAAAGTTTCTCCCCATTTTCGAGAAGTTCTTCCGTTTTTTGTTTGGCTCTTGCAAAACCCTTGGGCTCTTGGTTATCTTCTTTCATGTTACCAAATCACTGCTTTTAGAGAATCGGAATTTACCATATAATCAGGGTCAGAGCATCCAAAAGCTGCTGCAAATTCACTCATATTTGCAAGAGGTCCTTTTACTCTATATTCACCTGGAGAATGAGAATCTGTTGCAATTCTTTTTCTCAATTCCTTTTCTGTCATGTTCATGTGCCAAACTTGTGCCCAACCTAAGAAAAATCGCTGTTGATACGTGAACCCATCAATTGGTTCTGGTTTTCCAATTCTTTCTAATTCTTTTTCTAAGGCATAGAAAGCCATGGTTGCACCCCCTAAATCTGCGATATTTTCTCCTAATGTTAAGTTGCCATTTATATGTAAATCAGCTAAAGGGAAGTATCCATCAAATTGCCTAACCACTACGTCAGCTCTTTTATCAAACCTTGCTCTGTCTTCTTCCGTCCACCAATTTGCTAAATTTCCATTGGCATCGTATTTACTTCCCTGGTCGTCAAAGCCGTGGCTAAATTCGTGACCAATAACAGCACCAATTCCACCATAATTTAAAGCTGCATCAGCATCAACAGAGTAGAAGGGAGGCTGTAAAATTCCAGCAGGGAATACAATCTCATTCTGGGAAGAACTGTAATATGCATTAACCGTTTGAGGTGTCATAAACCACTCCTCTTTATCTACAGGTTTGCCCAATTTGCTAATCATTTTATTAAAACTAAACTTCCTCGAATTCATGATATTCCGGACTTGATTATCAGCTGAAATGTTTAAGCTAGAATAGTCTGTCCACTTGTCTGGATAACCAATTTTCATTTTAAAAGCATCCAACTTTTCTAAAGCTTTTATCTTTGTCTCTTCACTCATCCAATCTAATTGTTCAACTCTTTCTTTAAAAACTGCTCTTAAATTTTCAACCATTTGACGCACGTCTGCCTTAGATTCTTCTGGGAAATGCCGTTCAACAAAAGCATTACCAACTAATTCCCCTAAACTCCCATTTACTTTTCTAAGTGCAAGCTCTTCTCTTGACTTCATCACTTCAGTGCCACTTAAGGTTCTTTTGTAAAAATCAAAGTTTGCATTAACAAAATCTTGATTTAATTCAGATGCGTACGCATTAATGACTTTCCATTTTAGGTAAGATTTCAAATCTTCAAGAGGGAATTCTGCAATTAATTTATCTAGAGATTTTAGATAATCAGGCTGAGAAACAATTACACTTTCAACATTTTTTAACCCAATAATTGAAAAGTAATTATTCCAATTTAGGTTGGTAGAAAGGTGATTTAATTGCTCAATTGTGTACTTGTTATATGTTTTATCCGGATCTCTTCGCTCGACTCTAGTCATTGAATTAACTGCCATTCTTCTTTCCAATTCGTAAATTTTTGGCCCGTTACTTTCTGCTTCTTTATCTTCAATCAAATAAAGCATTTTAATTACGTGATACTTGTATGCTTCTTGAATTTCTTTTGACTTCTCATCATCTTTGGTATAATAAGCCTGATCTGGTAGACCTAACCCAGATTGAGAAATATGAGTAATGTATTCATCACTTTTTTTGTCATCTTGACCAACGTATATACTAAACCAAGATCGAACCCCAATTTGACTATACTCAGCAGCTAGGCTAACAAGTTCTTTTTTATTTGTGGCGGTATCTATATTATATAATTGATTCTTGATTGGTGCTATTCCACGTGTTTCGGCCTTTGCAGAATCCATAACACTTTTGTAGAAGTCTCCGATTTTTTGCTGCAAACTACCTTTTTCGAATTCTTTTGAAGAATATTCACTAAATATTTTCTTCAGTTTAGCGTTATTCGAATCTGTTACAATATTAAAACTACTCCATCTACTTTCTGTTGAAGGAATTGGGTTATCTTTTAACCAACCGCCAATTGCATATTGATAAAAATCTTCGCAAGGAGAAATTGTAGTATCCAAATTACTTAATGCAAAAGCAGGAGTTTTCTGGGCTTCCTGCACAAGCTCCTCCGTTTGTTGAGGAGTGTTACAAGCTAGAAATCCTAATCCAAAGGCAACAGGTAAAAGAAATTTTTTCATGTATTTTATTTCTGTCTCTTATACACATCTCCGAGCCCACGAGA
>CAJXRL010000012.1 GCA_913059105.1 uncultured Flavobacteriales bacterium | reverse complement strand
GATTTCTGCCTGTCTCGTGGGCTCGGAGATGTGTATAAGAGACAGCGATAGCACAAATCGATTGGTTTGGTTTGGACATTCTTCTTTCTTACTTAAGCTAGACGGGAAAAATATTTTAATTGACCCTATGTTGGGTGAAGTTCCTGCCCCTCATCCTTGGCTTGGAAGCAAACGTTATGCAAAAGAACTGCCAATTGAAATTCAAAAACTACCAAGAATTAATGCTGTGTTAATTTCACATGACCATTACGATCATTTGGATTATGGTAGCATTCAACTGTTAAAAGACAAAGTGAACTACTTTATGGTACCACTAGGTGTTGGAGCGCATCTTAAAGAATGGGGAATAGAAGAAACTAGGATTCAGGAATTTGATTGGTGGCAAGAGTTGACCTACGAGCACATTGGTTTGGCCTTCACTCCATCAAGACATTTCTCTGGAAGAGGAATAACAGATCGCTTTTCAACTTTATGGGGAAGCTGGGTTATTAAAGGAAAAACAAAGAACCTATACTTTAGTGGAGATAGTGGATATGGAGATCATTTCAAAGAAATTGGAGAAAAGTTTGGCCCTTTTGATTTTGCAATGATGGAATGCGGACAATACAATGAAAAGTGGGCAGATATTCACATGATGCCAGAAGAAACAGTACAAGCTTCAACTGAAGTAAATGCAAAAAAAGTAATGCCCATACATTGGGGCGCTTTTACTTTATCTATTCATTCATGGACAGATCCAGTAGAGCGATTCACAGCTAAAGCAAAACAAGTTAATTTGAATTACATCATTCCTAAAATTGGAGAAGAAATAGATTTGAATGATCTTGAAATTGAAGGAAGTACTTGGTGGCAAAAGTAATAATCAACGATTTTAGTTTAATTCATTCCGTTCAAATTGAAATAAATAAGTATTTAAGCTCCTTTTATGTGTTCAGCAATGGATTTGGCGACCAAAAACCCCCCGGTCCATGCTGCTTGGAAATTAAAGCCTCCTGTAAATCCATCTATATTTAATACCTCTCCGGAAAAGAATAAATTGTTAACTAATTTACTCTCCATGGTTTTCATATTTACTTCCTTTAACTTAACTCCTCCACAAGTAACAAACTCTTCTTTAAAAGTGGTTTTACCGTTCGCTGCATAATCGTCTTTCGAGAGTAATTGAATTAATTTTTCTATTTCAACTTTCTTCAGGTCTGCCCAACGTTTTTTACCGTCAATTTCCCCTTTAGCCAATAAATACATCCAAAAACGATTTGGAAAGCCTTCAATTTTAGTATTTGATAATTGGGCGCTTGCTTTTGATTTGCGTAAAGAATGAACTAAGTCTTCCCCATTTGAGATCCATTCCACCTCATAATTAAATTGATACGACTTATCAAATAAATATTGAGCCGCTTTGGCAGATAACTTTAGAATTCCTGGTCCACTCATTCCCCAATGGGTAAATAAAACTGGACCATACTCTTCATACTTCGTCCCAACAATTCGTACACTTGCTTTCAACGCTAATCCCATCAATTGGTTAGATGCATGCTTTTTCAAATTAAAAGTGAAGAGACTTGGAATGGGATTAACAATTGAATGACCTAAATCAGTTATCCATTGATAGTGTTTCAGTTTAGAATTACCTCCAACAGCCAAAACCACGTAATCTGCCGATAATTTTCCAGAGTTAGTGCTAATCGCAAAGCTATCCTTACTTTTTTCAACCTTCAGCACTTCTGTAGACAAACGAACTTCGATAGCATGTTTATCTACTTCCTTTTGAAAGCAGTTTATTATAGTTTGAGAAGAATTAGACACAGGAAACATTCGTCCGTCATCTTCCATTTTCAACTCTACTCCTCTTTCTGAAAACCAAGCAATAGTGTCACCTGTCATAAAGGTGTGGAATGGTCCGAGCAACTCCTTCTCTCCTCTTGGGTAAAACTTAGATAATTCTTTAGGAACAAAACAAGCATGGGTTACATTGCATCTCCCTCCGCCGCTAACTTTGACTTTCGACAAGGTTTTTGTTGTCTTCTCTAAAATAACAACCTTCACATTTGTAGCTTTCTCTGCAATATTTATTGCTGAAAAGTACCCTGCTGCTCCCCCACCAATTACCACGATTGTTTTTACCATAATTCAAAGAAACTTAAAGCAATTCGTTTAATGTAAAAAGAAACGAAGGCATTTCTATATTTTTACGGCACATTATGAGATTTCTGCTATTTTCAATTTTACTGCTATTTATTACACTTTGTTCATTTTCACAAGAACGTACATTTCTTAGTGAAGAGAATATTATTATTCAACATGTAGAAGCAGATTTACAGCTAATTAACTTACCTCCCAATTGCAGTAATTGCATTATTACATTTAACGGTGACTCTAAAAAATTAATTGTAAATGAAGATGGGGCAAGTAGTGTAACAGTTTTACTAGACCAATCAACATCTTTTGATATTTCAACTGGAACGGAATCCGTCACATCGAAAATTTACGTGATTCCGTTATGGCTTTCTATTATTCCTCCATTATTGGCCATTATTCTCGCTTTACTATTTAAAGAAGTTGTTACCTCCTTGCTTATAGGGATTTTCTCGGGAGTATTTATTATACAATTTTATGCGAAGTCGTTTTTCGCTGCATTAATCAACTCCTTTACTTCGACCATAGATACTTATATATTAGAATCCTTAAATGACTCGGGTCATCTTTCAATCATTGTGTTTTCAACGTTAATTGGTGGGATGGTAAGTGTTATCTCGAAAAATGGAGGTATGCAAGGCGTTGTGAATAGGATATCAAAGTATGCTACTACGGCAAAAAGTGGCCAACTAGCTACTTGGTTCTTGGGATGTGCCATTTTCTTCGACGATTATGCCAATACCTTAATTGTAGGAAATACAATGCGCCCTATAACTGATAAGCTAAAAATTTCTCGAGAGAAACTCGCTTATCTAGTGGATTCAACTGCTGCACCTATTGCGGCCATTGCCTTCATAACTACCTGGATTGGCGCCGAATTAGGATATATCGAAAGTGGAATTGAAACCATAGAAGGTCTTGATGAAAGTGTTTATTCCATTTTCATTTCCTCTCTCGCTTACTCTTTCTACCCTATTTTCGCACTAATATTTATGCTCATTCTAATTCTTCGAGAAAGAGATTTTGGGCCTATGTATCATGCAGAAAAACAAGCAAGACTTGGAGAAAGCAATAACAGGACACCCATAGAAAATAATGAAGAGTTAGATGAATTTACAGCGAAAGAAGGTATTAAACACAGAGCATATAACGCTATTATTCCAGTTGTAGTTGTTATAATCGGTACAATTATAGGGTTACTTTCAACTGGTCTAGATGAATTAGGATTGACAGGTTCTTATTTTTGGGATTTAAGCGATACAGGCTTTGGCATAAAATTATCATCTGTAATAGGAGCGGCCGATTCATACAAAGCACTACTTTGGGCCTCATTAGCTGGACTTTTCGCTGCTATCACACTTTCAGTTACCCAAAAACTGATGAGCATTCACCAATCCATAAATGCTGCTGTCGGAGGATTTAAGACTATGCTAACCGCAATCATCATTCTGGTTTTAGCTTGGTCCCTTGCTTTAGTAATTGAAGATCTTCACACAGCTGACCTTCTTACTTCTATCATGTCGGATAATGTAAGTCCTTATTTCGTTCCAACTTTAACCTTTTTATTAGCCGCAGTTGTAGCATTCTCTACAGGTTCTTCTTGGGGTACTATGGCAATTCTATATCCATTAATGTTACCTTCTTCTTGGGCAATTTGCCTGGCTGCAGGAATTCCTGAAGCGGAAACACTCTCTATATTTCATAACGTCGTTGCATGTGTTCTTGCGGGAGCCGTTCTTGGAGACCATTGTTCTCCTATTTCAGATACTACAATTTTAAGTTCTTTAGCAAGCTCGTGTAACCACATCAATCATGTTCGAACTCAAATGCCTTATGCCTTAACCGTTGGAGCTGTTGCTACTATTTTTGGAACAATTCCTGCCGCCTACGGCATCCCATTTTGGATAACGTTACCCATAGGTATCTTGATGCTTTACTTTATTGTTGGAAAGTTTGGAAAAAGAGTTGAAAGCTAATTAAATTTCCCACTTTACTAACAAGTTAACACCAAAGGGTTAATAACTTCAATCAATACGTCTTAATATCCCTGCCGGCTTTAGATAGCTTTGAAACATAAGTTTTCAACACTATGTTGATAACCTAAGATTCAACTAAAGCGAATTAAGTATGGCCAAGATATTCCTTATTAGCATCAACATCCTGTTAGTATTTGCACTTAAGATATTCTTTGGTGGTGATGTGAAAGTTGAACAGAAGATGCAGGACGCAATTAGACCGGGAGACACTTTAAATGTTACACTAGAAATTACTAAAGGGGATAGAGAAGGATTCGCCAAATGGCAACAAACTCTTCCAGCAGGTTTCATTGCAAGTTCGGTAGAAATGAATGGAGCAACTTTTTCATTTAAAAATCAAGAAATTAAGGTAATATGGATGGAATTACCAAAAACAGAAACTTTCATCATTCAATATAAAATAGAGACAAGCCCTTCTGTTGAGGGAGAACATAACTTATTAGGGAAATTCTCATTTATTGAAGAAAATGAAAGAAAAGACATTAATTCTGAAATGTTCATTCTATCAATTGATGAAGAAGCAATAGCTGACAACACGGGTTCAGATAATCAACCAGGAACAACAGATCAACCAGAGACATCAATTAGTAATGACAATAATAAGAGGACAGAAGACGCAACGGAGTCATCCGTATCCACTATAGCAAATAACACTTCTTCTTCGGAAAACACTCAAGCTAACAATTCAAAAATTGTTACCCAGGCAACGGAAAACGATTTAGTTTCAATAACGAGAGAAATTAAACATATTGGAGATGGCAATTATGAAGTAACCTTAAAAATAAAAAAGTCAGACTTATCTAGCTTTGGGAAAGTAGAAGATTACATGCCACCAGATTACACAGCTACCGCCATAGAGAACAATGACGGGATTTTTAGTTTTAAAAATAACGTTATGAAAATTTTGTGGATGACACTTCCCAATGAAAAATCTTTTGAAGTAAAATATGCGGTTCAAAGTACTTCTGACGAACTTGATAGCGCACTCATTCATGGTGTATTTTCCTACCTGAATATTGATCAGTCTGTTCAAAATAGATTGGCCCCAACCAAGTTTAGAAATTTCCTTGCTGAGGAGCAATTAGCTGATGCTGAAACGGAAAATTCTATTGAAGATACAACTGTTGAAAGTGAAAACACAACAAGAGACAACACTGAAGTAGACAATGTTGAAGCAGACAACACTTTAAATGAGAACACTACAACAGACAACACTGAAGTAGACAATGTCGAAGCAGACAACACTATAAATGAGAACACTACAACAGACAATGAAGAAAGTGAACTTGCAGGAAATTCTGTTGTTGAACCTACTGAGACACGAACAGACGACAAATTAGTTAAACAAATAACCAACATACCAGCTCCTGAAACAGAAGTAACCTACAAAGTGCAAATTGCAGCATCACATAGAGAAGTAAATCAAAGTTATTTCACAGAAAGACATGGAGTAACAGAGAATGTTGCAATAGAGTTTCATGAAACGTGGTACAAATACACAATAGGTTCATTCCCCGTGTACAAGCAAGCTAGAGATAAAAGAAATCAAGTTTGGGCTGATAACAATAAAATAAACGATGCTTTTGTAACTGCATATAATTCCGGAGATCGCATTTCCGTGCAAGAAGCTTTGATGATCAGCAAACAAATGTGGTTCAAGTAATTCTATTAAAAAAATAAGAATTATCTTTAGCGCCTAATCGCACGATATCGAATGAAATATTATTGGCTTAGTATTATATTTTTTTTAACTATTAGCATTGCTAAGGGTCAAGATAATGAGGCTGAAAAAGAAGCTGAATTAAATGTTATTAAAGCATTTGGACCAACTTTAGGAGCTGGGATTGGAACCATTGCAATTTATGGAGACCTTAACGACAAAGATTTTGGCTCTCCATTTAGTTCAAATATTGGATACAACGTTTATTTGCTTCAACCAATAAGTAAATCGTTCAACGTAAGGTTCAATTTCTTTTTAGGAGAAATACGAGCAGAAGAACGTTCACTTCAGCGAAACCTAAATTTCGAAACTGATATCAGAGCTGCTTCTATTCAATTGGAGTATAATTTTGACGCCTTGCTTCCCGCAGATAGAAGAATCTCCCCTTTTATTATGGCTGGAGTGGAAGCAATAGAATTTAACCCCAAAACTGACTTAGAAACGAACAGTGGCGAGCCATATAACTATTGGACTGATGGGACAATACGAAGTGTTTCAGAAAATTCATCGAATGCAGATCAAGCAAAAATAATTCAGAGAGATTACAATTACGAAACAGACATTAGAGAGGCTGGAATGAACAGAAGCACCACCTACGCTGAAAGAGCATTTTCGATTCCATTAGGTGCAGGTTTAAACTTTCATTTAACTGATCAAGTAAACTTCAGACTAGAAAGTGTCTTCCATTTATCATTTACTGACTACATAGATGGTGTTACAAGGACGACCAAACCAAATTTCTTGGGCAATAAACCTGCTAATGGGAAAAATGACCATCTTTTTTACAACGGAATATCGATCAACTATAACTTTCAAAAAGTTCGGCCTGCTGATAACTTGAATATTGAAGGAGAAGCTTTTGATTTTTTAGCTAGTGGAAATACCGAAGATTATGATTCCGACGGAATAATCGACTTAATTGATCTATGCCCAAACACTCCACCAGAAATAGAAGTGGATTCAAATGGTTGTGCTATTGATACAGATGGAGATGGTATCGCTGATTATTTAGATGAAGAAGTAAATTCTGAATACCCTGAATTTGCTAATGACAAAGGAGTTGAAATGACTGACGAAATGATTTACGAGTCATATATGCGTTATCAAGACTCAACTTTAGAATTTGCCGAAGTTATCCAGAGGGATTTTAGAGGAGAATCAAAAGCTTACAAGAAGTATCGGGTTAAAGTTGGAGAATACAATCGCGGAGAAGAACCACCAAATCTTAATGAATTACTTAGTCTTTCGGACTTGAAAAAAGTTGATCAAGGTGACAAATCAATTTATACTGTTGGTAACTATAAATCATTAAAGGAAGCTAATTTGAGATTAGAATCTTTAAAAAATAGTGGTTTTGAAGCTGAAGTAGTTAAAAGAGCCTCTTCAGGTAGAGTTTCAGGAATAAATGAAGAAGAACTAGAAATTCTTGCAATAGTAGCCAGCCAAGTTGACATAAATACTGCTTCGTTAGCAAAAGAAGAAGGACTTGCTTTTAGAGTTCAATTGGGAGCATTTAAAAAGAAACCCAATTTGCCTAAGTACAATAATATTCCTGGTCTATTCATAATTGAGAGCAACGGCATTTTCAAATACATGTCAGGTTCCTTTGGTACTTTCGAAGAAGCCGCTAAGCACAAAGTAAGAATGGTAGTTGCAGATTTCGAAGGTTCATTTGTTGTAGCTTACAAAGATGGGCAACGAGTTAAGTTGAGAACCGTTGGAGTAAAGCCAATTGAATCGAACCCGTTAATTGGTCAATAGCACCTTTAATATACCCATTTCCCCACTCAAAACATTAGCCAATCGCTTAACGTTTATTAACGAGATTAATCATAATGTAATATTTACATTTGATACATCAAGTATACTTATATGAAAAAAATATCCCTTTCTCTTTGTTTGACATTATTCACATTATTCGGCGTTTTTGCACAAAATAGTGATAATATTAAGCTAAATAAAGACTCTATTCAATTCGATAAATTTGGAAAACTACTTTACACAGTGGTTTCTCAATATGTAGATAAAGTAGATAGTGAAGAATTAGTTGAAAATGCAATCGTAGGAATGCTTAAAGAGCTTGATCCACACTCTGTGTACATTCCTGAGAAAGAATTAAAAAAAATGAATGAACCTTTAGAAGGTAACTTCGAAGGAATTGGTATTCAATTCAATATTTTAAATGATACACTTGTAGTTGTTTCTCCAATTTCAGGAGGACCTTCTGAAGAGGTTGGAATTACTTCTGGTGATAAAATTATTTATGTAGGAGAAGAAAATATTGCCGGAACAGGTTTGCAAAATAGTGATGTACAAAGATTACTTAGAGGCGCTAAAGGGACAATTGTACATGTTAAGATTAAACGAAATGGAGAAAATAACCTTATACCGTTTGAGATCAAGCGAGATAAGATTCCTATTTTCAGTATAGATGCCTCATACATGGCAGCACCTAATACAGGTTATATAAAAGTCAATCGATTTGCAAGAACAACAATAAAAGAATTTATTCAGGCAATTGACACATTGAAAACAAATGGTGCTGAAAATTTAATTTTAGACTTAAGAGGAAATGGTGGGGGTTATTTAACAACTGCATTTAGGCTTGCGGACCAATTCTTAGATGCTGGTAAAATGATAGTATATACTCAAGGAGATAAACAACGTAGACAGGAGTATAAAGCCACAAGAATTGGAACCTTTGAGAAAGGCAAATTAGTTGTGTTAATTGATGAAGGATCGGCCTCTGCCTCCGAAATTGTATCAGGTGCTATTCAAGACTGGGACAGAGGAATGGTAATCGGCAGAAGATCTTTTGGAAAAGGTTTAGTTCAAAAACCGTTTCCTTTACCAGATGGTTCTGCAATTAGATTGACTACTGCTCGGTATTATACACCAACAGGAAGATCTATTCAAAGACCATACGACCAGGGAAAAGAAAAGTATTATAATGAATTGAGTAGAAGATTTAAAAGTGGCGAATTGATGGAGAAAGATTCGATTGATTTTCCAGATTCGTTAACTTATTATACTCCAAATCGAAGAGTTGTATATGGTGGTGGCGGAATTATGCCAGATATCTTCATTGCATTAGATACAACCTTAAACTCAGAGCTAAATAGACAATTAATAAGGAGAGGCGTATACAATGAATTCGTTTTAAACTACTTAAACACTAATAGAGAGGAGATGCAACACAAATTCCCTTCGTTTCAGTCATTTAAATCAGACTTTAATCTAGATGAAGAATTCATGGATAATTTTTTCGCTTTTGCTAAGAATAAGAAGGTAAAAAAGGACGATGGTGAATATAAAAAATCAAGAAAGCTAATTCATACACAACTTACTGCTCTTTTTGCAAGAAATCTCTATTCCGTTTCTGCATATTTTGAAATTATTAACGAATTAAACGATTCTTATCAAGAAGCATTAAAAGTTCTTAAAGGAGATGCTTTTGAAAAAGCAAAACTCGACTTTGAATAATTATATTTGTGTTTTAAAATTTTAAACTAAAAAATAATGAACGATAACGTAAAAACAGGGCTTTTGATAGCTTTCTCAATTCTAACTTTGATTAACACTGTTATGATCTTTTCAGACGACGATGTGTCTTATGACAGACCAGAAAGAAGTGCAGCTATTGCAACTCCGGGAGCTATTACAACTCCAACTAATACAGCGCTTGATAACAATGCTGAAGTAATTCCTCAAAATACAGGACCAAAAACAGCAATTCAATTTGCAGAAATGGTGCATGATTTTGGAACCATTGAACAAAACTCAACTAATCCTAAGGTATTTACATTTACCAATACTGGAAGTGAACCATTAATTATCTCCAATGCAAAAGGAAGTTGTGGTTGTACTGTACCAGAATATCCAAGACAACCAATTGCACCAGGTGAAACAGGTGAAATTAAAGTAGTTTATAGTCCGGGTACTCAAGCAAATCAGCAAACAAAATCTGTTACTATTACAGCGAATACTGAACCTGCGTCAACTGTTATACAAATCAAAGCAAACGTAACTCCAGGTGAAGCTGCTGTAGATGCAGCTCCTATAGAAATTGGAAGTTAGTCAATAACACAAATTTTTTACGAAAAGCCATTCCGATAATCGGAATGGCTTTTTTTGTACCTCTTGATGTTATGCTTAATAATTTGAATAACCAAGTTCCATTGGAGCATAGATCTTATGAATAGCTAGGATAAACTGTTATATAGTTCTTAATGCACATAGCTTTTGACAAGCACTTGTGACGAAGTGAACATCAATAGAGATGCCTTATTGAGCCAACTTATTATCGTTGAAGCTGTATAGTAGCTCCAAGGACTGCGTAACGAATAGGAATGATATATCCTTTCTAGTTGAATATAAAGGTTTAAATGCCTATTTTTTTGCCTTATTCCCGTTTTTGGATGTCGTTACTTATGCCTGTTTCTATAGCAAACTCTTTCTCAGGCTTCATTAGAGCAATAAAATTGAATCCTAAGTTATAATTGAAGTATCTCTATGTAAACTGCTCTATTGCAATAAGAGCATAAAAAAAGGCCCTTCTATTGCTAGAAAGGCCTTTCAAGTATCAGAGATACTTATTTTATTTATTAACCGTAATCTTTCTTGTTACAAGTTCTTCTCCTATTTGAATAGTAGTAAAATAAATACCGTTGCTCAAATTAGAAGCATTAATCGCAATATTTTGCACCCCTGCAGTCATTATACCAAAAGCTTGAGAAAGCACTTCCTTACCTGCAATATCTCTTACTACAAGAGAAACAGACTGTGAATTGCTCAAATTAAACTTAATGTTTGTAACATCTGCTGTTGGGTTTGGATATATTTTCAATCCTTGAACAGAAGACGAAGTTTCTACAATTGCTGTAAATACGTCATCTAATGGCACTTCTTTTGCATTCATAATTTCGTTACCCTCACGTCCAGCTGCATCATAATAATGTACAAATGCTACTAATTTAACTTCATTGTCATCCCAAAGGTTGCTCAAAGTAAAAGAATAGTTTTTAGTGTACTGAGTTGCTACTACCGGAGTTGAAGGGATAACAGAATTATCTCCCCAAGTTGCTGTCACTACATCTCTTAATACATGTCTATGATTAAATCCTGCGATTCGGCTTCCTGCACCAAAATATGGATGACCTGTTTGAGTATTGTAAGCGTTTACTTGATCGTATCCAGTACCTGTTCCTGTTACGTTATCTTCAACAACAAATACAGTAACTCTTATATCTCCTGATGGCACAACATCTACAAAATTAGCTAAGAAGTCAACAGAAACTGCTCTACTAGTCGAATCATAAGTTCCACTAATATTAACTTCAACTGCAGAACGTAAGTTTTGTCTTGATAAGACGTTACCTGTCCATTGACCTCTACTATGTCCAACTCGAGTTTCGTTTGGAAACAACGTTCTATCAACTGTTGCTGTCGGTGCTCCGCTAGAAAATGCTGCACAATATGCTTGAGCTGCTGGAATTGTCATTGCATCTGTACCAAAACAAGCATGCTCACCAACAGCAATAACATCTGGGTTTGCATCCAAAATTTGCTCAACTACTACTGCTCCATCTGGACAAAACTGACAAGGTGCAGTCGTGAATTCTTCTAACAAAACACTCTTATCAGTTGCAATACCAGAATTTACAAATGTTGTTGCACTAGCAGTGTTATTTCCAGGATTACCATCAATTACTCCATTTGGGTTACTACCAGTAACATCAACAGTGTAGCTTACACCTGCCACTGGAGTCCAATTTGTTGGATGCGTATAAGCATATGCAGCTCCAGGAGCAATGTTTGCAACAATATTTACACTATTGTTTGTTACACCGCCATCTGCAGTCCATGATAAATCAAAATTTGTAATTGCTGCAGAACCGTTATTTCTTGCATTTCCAGTAATTGCAATTGGATTTGCATTTGATTCCACGTTTGCTAAGTTTACAGACGAAATTAAAATGTCATTTGCAGGTTGAACTCCTTGAATGAATTCATAGTAAGCATTATCTGCATCTGAAGCATCTGTTCCTGCAAGAGGCATTACATCAGCTCCGACAGAAGTAGCAGTTGTGGCATCAATTTGTATTCCCATTGATACTCCACCTGTTGTTCCACTATGTCTTTGATCCACTATATAAATATTGTTGGTAGTCTCTTCCAACACTATTGACCAATAACTCCAACCTGTACCTCCTAAAGCGCAAGAAGTATAGAATATCCAATGTTGACGATTTGGAGCTGTACCAAAAGTCTTACTTAATGCCATATCATTTGCACCAACTGTTTGAAGACCCCAAACACAAACTGATTTGTCAGGAATATTAGCACTTGGTAAAGCTTCTTTTGTATTTGACGGTACAGCAGTAGCCGAAGTTGTAAAAGTCAACACTCCATTGCTTGATGCTTTGTATTCAGTTACTGGGCTTGCATCAAAACTAAAAGCAAAAGGTATAGTCTGATTTGGAGACCATGTAGGTGTTGCAATATTAGGCCCTACTACTGGCGTCCAACCGGTTGTTAAACCTCCTCCACTTGGAAATTCCTGATCTGGATTTAAACCACCAGGATTCATTCCTGCAGAAGTAAATGCATTATAGTAATACTGTGAAAATGCGCCAGTTGTGCACAATACCACGGCTAAAAAAGTAATTATTTTTTTCATATTTAAAATGTTTATTAATAACTGAAATTGAATTATCTAAATTAAAGGTAATATCTTAATAAAACAAACTGCAGAATGTAATTTTAACTTACTGACTATTAATAGATTAATACACAATGCAATTTACCTTACATTGTGTATGAGAGAAGTATCATCTTTTCAGCATATTTAGCAATGAATGTTTATTTTACTCTAGGATGAAATTGATTTATTGATTCTCGTAAGTATTGTCTATCCAAGTGTGTATAAATTTCGGTAGTAGTAATTGACTTATGACCAAGCATTTCTTGAATAGCTCTTAAGTCTGCTCCACCATCAATCAGGTGGGTTGCGAAGGAATGTCTAAATGTATGTGGACTCACAATTTTAGAAATTCCTGCTTTCTCACAAAGCCGTTTTGTAATAGTGAAAATCATTACTCTTGTTAAACCTACTCCTCTATTATTTAAAAAGACAATATCCTCAGCTTCTTTTTTAACTAATTGATGATTTCGCCGATGCTCAAAATAATAACGAATAAACCTAATGGCTGAAGAACCAATCGGCACAATTCGCTCCTTATCGCCTTTCCCAGTTACTCGTACAAAACCTTCTTCAAATAGAAGGTTTGAAATTTTAAGATTAATTAATTCCGAAACTCTAAGTCCACAGCCATACAATGTTTCTAAAATTGCTCTATTCCTCTCACCTTCTCTGCTGCTCAAATCAATTGCTCCAATAATGGCATCAATATCACTTATGGATAAAACTTCAGGAATTTTCATACCTAACCTAGGTCCTTCGACTAATAATGTTGGGTTCATTTCAACAACATCCTCCATTAGAAGATAATTGAAAAAGGCTTTTATTCCTGACAGAATTCTAGCCTGGGAACGAGCGCCAATCTCAATATCATACAGCCAAGCCATAAAATCTTGAACATGATGAGTTTCAACTTCCGTAGCTGACGGATTAAATGATTTTAATTCTAAGAATTGAATAAATTTTGAAAAATCTCTTAAGTATGCCTCTATTGAATTGGGAGAAAGCGACTTCTCTAATTTCAAATAAGACTCAAATCCTTTTTTATAGTTAAGTAACTTCATCGGTACAAATGTATAATTTTGAAATTGAGATGGACAAACTAAAAATTGCAATAATCAACGGACCTAATTTAAATCTATTAGGAGTTAGACAACCTGAGGTGTACGGCAGTCAATCGTTTGAAAAATATTATGATTACCTTATAGAAACATTTCCTGATGTTGACTTTGGCTACTTTCAATCAAATGTTGAAGGAGAGTTAATTGATTATTTGCAAAAGATCGGTTTTGATGAAATAAGTATTGTGTTCAACGCCGGTGGTTACACTCACAGTTCTGTAGCAATAGCAGATGCTGTTGCGGCAATATCTGCACCGGTAATAGAGGTTCACATTTCTCAACCTACTGCTAGAGAAGAACAAAGGCATATATCATTATTATCCAAGTACGCTAAAGGAAGTATATCAGGGTTGGGATTATACTCATACGAAGCGGCAATCAATTATTTATTAAACAACTTAAATTCGTGAAAAACTTTTTAATTGCAATTCTACTCACTTTCTCATCGTTGTTAACGTCAGGCCAGACTGGTAATACCTTTCCAAATATCGACGTTTTAGACTTAAATGATAAAGCATTAAATATTCCCGAAGATCTTACAGGAAAATATAGTTTGATTGGAGTGGCATTCTCAGAAGATGCACAGAATGATTTATATACTTGGAGTCAACCCATATTTAGTGAATTTATGGATGACAATAACCTATCAAGCTTAGTTTACGACCCTCACGTTCATTTGATTTTAATGTTTACAGGAACAAATCAATTAGCATACAATAAAGCCAAACAACAAATCATTGGCGGAACTGATGAAAGCTTGACGGATAACATTGTTCTTTATAAAGGAGCAATGGAGAGTTACCGTAAGACGTTAAAGATGAAAGACAGAAAGAAACCCTATTTTTTTGTTTTAGATAAAGAAGGTAAAATAATCTATGTAACTTCGGGAAGATATACGATGAAAACTTTAAAAGAGGTAGGAAATTTAATTGAAGAATAAGATGAAAAAGATAATTCAAACAGATAAAGCTCCGTCTCCTATCGGAGCCTATTCTCAAGCGGTATTGGTAGGCAATACATTGTACACTTCAGGTCAGATTGCATTAGACACGGAAAGTGGCGAAATAGTCGTTTCCAATATCAATCTAGAAACCAGGAAGGTAATGAACAACATGCAAGCAGTTTTAGAAGCTGCAGATATGGATTTCAACAATGTTGTGAAGTCTACAATTTACTTGTCTGCCATGAAAAATTTCGAACAAGTGAATGAAGTTTATTCCAGTTATTTTAAGGCAGACCAAGCGCCAGCGAGAGAAACTGTAGCAGTCGCCGAATTACCGAAAAAGGTAAATGTTGAAATTTCTATGATTGCTGTAAAGTTCTAAGGTCTTACTATTTATTTAAAAGGCAAATAGAATAGCAACTGATTGCGTAAAGTATAAGCCGCACCAAATTGAAATTGCGAGACCCTTGACTGTTTTGATTCATTCCTAAATCGAAATGAGAATAAGGAAACTCCTCCAAAACCCCAATCTGTTTCAGGAACAAAATAAACAATTGGTAATGAAAATGCCTTAAACTTAGTTTTCGAAGCATCTTCTTGAGACTTTACCAAAAAAATGAAAAAAATAGAAGTAAGAAAAGTTTCCGCATTTTTCGGAAATTATACTTTTAAATAACTCCGAAAAGCGAACCACCTTTCGCCCCCATTGCATCTACCCTTTTTTCAATTTCCGGATCAAGTTCTAAATAAGGAGCATTGTGTGGCTTCATTCTTGAATCAATAATTAAGGAACCCGCACAGCCCCAATGTTTGTGTTCAATAAATGAATCTACCCCATATATATCATGAGAAGGGTTTGCTCTCGTAAATACACTCCATATTAAATTTGAAAAAGATTCGGCTACAAACTTTACATCATCACATATTACCAGCAAAGGGAATTCTTCAAGTGTCTCTTTCTGATTGGATAAGCTTTTGCACAAAGTTTGAATGATTTTCTCTTCACTTTCATAGTCCGAAAACTTCTCAAGCTGAATCGCAAGGACGCCGTTAAAGGCAAATTCAATTCCTCTGACCATTTCAGGTAATTCAATTAATGGCTTTTTTGTTCCCAAAATCCTTTTCGGACTGCCTACTGCCGCAATTACAACTTTTGAACCCGCATTTAAATCTTTAGAACTATAATCTAAAGTATCTATCGTAGTTTTTGTTTGAAAATGGAGGTCCCTTGTCCAATCCACTCGCTCCAGCATATGCTTGAAAAATCCTTCTTTATCATGCAAGGTTAATTTCGGAGCATCTTCTTTAGCCGAGATTAAAAGAAATTTCGCTAGAGACATTTGACCAAACCCCAAGATGTGATTTGCTATAGTCAATAACTCAGCTGGTTGCTTTGTTTCGACGTACGGTGTATAACGTTCACTCCCTATTGCAAATAACAATGGATGAACTCCAGCCTCATCTACAGCATTTACTTCATGCAAACCAGGTATTTCCTTCGGAATAATTGATCCAGTAATTTCATGAATCAAATCTCCAAAACTTGTATCTTCTTGCGGTGGTCGTCCAACAACAGTAAAAGGCCAAATAGCTCCTTCCCTATGATAAACATTGTCCACCTTCATTAAAGGAAAGTCATGTTTTAAACTGTAATATCCTAAATGATCTCCAAAAGGACCTTCAGGTTTGGTTTCTTTAGGATACACTTTCCCAGTAATTACAAAGTCAGCTTCCGATGATAAAGTGTGACCATCTCGATTAACATATCTAAACCTTCTTCCTCCTAAAGCTCCAGCAAAAGTTAGTTCTGAAAGTCCTTCTGGCAATGGCATAACTGCTGCAAAAGAATGTGAAGGAGGACCACCGACAAAAATGGAAACATGCAAAGGTTTGCCCAATGCATTCGCTTTTGTTTGATGAACGCCAATGCCTCTATGAATTTGATAATGAAGACCTATCTCTTTATTTGCGATAAATTCATTTCCCGTTAACTGAATTCGATACATGCCTAGATTAGAATTCATCACTCCAGGTTTTTCAGCATCTTCAGTATATACAATTGGCAGTGTTACATAAGCTCCTCCGTCCATTGGCCAATGATGTATTAATGGCAACCTATCTATCTGGGTATTGTTTTTAAGAATAGGGGCTCCGAATCTTGACTTTAAAGGCAAAGCCTTAATTGCCGCAAATGGGGTTCCCAAATACTTTAATGGCTTTTTGAATGCGATGGATGGATCCCCTTTCAATTGAACCATTTTCTTTACTTGATCCAAAGTGTCACGAAAAATGAATCGACTTCTTTCTAAAGTACCAAAGAGATTAGAAACAGCAGGAAAGCTTGACCCCTTGACTTTTTCAAAAAGAATTGCCGGTCCTTTTGCAGCATGAACTCTTAAGTGAATTGACGCCATTTCAAGATGTGGATCAACCTCTTCCTTAATACGAATCAAATGTCCGTTCTTCTCAAGATCCGCAATGCAAGCGGCCATGCTTTTATATCCCATGAGTTCACTTTAGAAAGGAAACAATTATTCTTCCTTTTTGATTAGTAAGAATAACATAAATTCAACATTCTTTTGCAATTTAACTATTCACTCTAAAACAAAAGACATAAAAAAAGCAGCTTTTCAGCTGCTTTTAAAATTATCTTTCTGAAACAGACTTAAAATCTCTTAAGTTATTTCCTGTATAAACTTGTCTTGGTCTCCCAATTGGTTCTTTATTTTCTCTCATTTCCTTCCACTGAGCAATCCATCCTGGCATTCTTCCTAAAGTAAACATTACAGTGAACATTGAAGTCGGAATTCCTATCGCTCTGTATATAATTCCTGAATAGAAATCAACGTTTGGATAAAGCTTTCTTTCTACGAAGTACGGATCTTTAAGAGCTATCTCTTCTAATCCTTTTGCAATTTCTAAAATTGGATCGTTAACGCCTAATTTCTCAAGCACTTCATCCGCAGCCTTTTTGATTATTGTAGCTCTAGGATCAAAGTTTTTATAAACTCTATGTCCAAAGCCCATTAGTCTGAAAGAATCATTCTTATCCTTGGCTTTATCCATGTATTTTTTAACATCTCCATCATCAGCTTGAATGCCTTCTAACATTTCAATAACCGCTTGGTTTGCACCACCATGTAATGGACCCCAAAGAGCAGAAATTCCTGCAGCGATAGATGCATATAAACTTGCATGAGAAGAACCAACAATTCTTACTGTAGAAGTAGAACAGTTTTGTTCATGATCTGCATGTAGGATTAACAATTTATCTAAAGCATTTGCAATTACTGGATCAACTTCATACTTCTCTGAAGGCACAGAAAACATCATCTTCAAAAAGTTCGAACAATAATCTAATGAATTGTCAGGGTAATTAACAGGATGGCCTATTTCGTTTTTAAATGCCCACGCTGCCATGGTAGGTATTTTTGCCAATAATCGCATAATACTCAAGTCTACTTCTTTTGCAGACCGATTTGGATCTAAAGATTCCGGATAAAAAGCAGTTAAAGAAGAAACCAAAGAAGATAAAACTCCCATTGGATGAGAATTTGAAGGAAAACCTTCTAAGATGTTCTTAATGTCTTCGTGAATTAAAGTATGATGTGTGATCTCCTTTTGAAAAGACTCTAATTCAGTTTTGTTAGGTAATTCTCCATAAATCAACAAGTGCGAAACTTCCAAAAAAGAAGATTTCTCTGCTAAGTCTTCAATTGAGTACCCTCTATATCTTAAAATACCTTTTTCTCCGTCAAGAAATGTAATTGCACTAGAAGTAGATCCAGTATTTTTATAACCTGGGTCAATGGTAATATAACCTGTACTCCCTCTTAATGAACTAATATCGATTGCCTTTTCGTTTTCAGTTCCCATAACAATTGGTAATTCAATTGTTTTCCCATCAATAATCAATTGTGCTTTTTCTGACATTTCTCCCTGTGTATTTAGTTGTTCATATTAACATAAACGAGTGTAAAAAGTTTACCCCTTTTTACATTTTTATGAATTGCAAAAGTAAGTAACAGCTAGGTTTTTTACAATAGTCGTTTTATTAAATAAACTTAAAGGAATCTGAAGGATAAATTGCTGTCCCTCCTAACATTTCCTCAATCCGTAATAATTGGTTGTATTTCGCCATTCTATCTGATCGAGAAGCAGAACCTGTCTTAATTTGCCCAGTTGATAAAGCCACTGCTAAATCAGCAATTGTATTATCCTCAGTCTCACCAGATCTATGACTCATAACAGAAGTGTACTTATTTCTTGTCGCTAACTCAACTGCTTGAATTGTTTCAGTCAATGTCCCAATCTGGTTCACTTTTATCAGTATAGAATTTGCTATGTTTTCATCTATACCTTTTTGCAAACGTTTTACATTTGTAACAAACAAATCATCTCCAACCAATTGCACTTTATCGCCAACCATTTTTGTTAACTCCGACCAACCACTCCAGTCATCTTCATCCAATGCATCCTCTAAAGAAATAATTGGATATTTTGCGGTCCAATCTTTCCAATAAGTTGCCATCTCTGACGAAGTCAATTTATCTCCACTTGACTTATGAAAATGATACACCTTTTCTTCTTTGTTATAAAACTCTGATGCAGCTGCATCCATCGCAATAAATACATCTTCTCCCGGTCTATAACCTGCTGTTTCAATTGCCTTTAAAACATATTCTACAGCTTCTTCGTTAGACCCTAAGTTCGGCGCAAATCCTCCTTCATCTCCAACATTAGTTGAAAGGCCTTTACTCTTCAACACATTTTTTAGATGATGGAAAATCTCTGTTCCCATTTGTAATGCATGCGAAAATGAGTTTGCTTTTACCGGCATAACCATGAACTCTTGAAAATCTATACTGTTGTCAGCATGTGAACCTCCATTCAATATATTCATCATTGGAATAGGTAAAGTATGTGCATTTACACCTCCAACATATCGATATAAAGGCATTCCAATTTCCAGAGCAGCAGCTTTAGCAGCTGCCAACGAAACACCAAGCATTGCATTTGCCCCTAAATTTGACTTATTCTCCGTTCCGTCTAAATCAATTAAAAATTTGTCAATCCCAGTTTGATCAAAAACGTTCGCTCCGTTCAATTCATTATGAATACTAGTATTCACATTCTGAACCGCTCTCAAAACTCCTTTGCCTAAATACGTTTTTTCGTCGCCATCTCTCAGTTCCACTGCTTCGTGAATTCCAGTTGATGCACCTGAAGGTACCGAGGCCCTTCCAACTGTCCCACTTTGGGTAGTTACATCCACTTCAACAGTAGGGTTCCCTCGAGAATCTAAAATTTGTCTTGCATGAATGCCAGCAATTAAAGCCATGTCTTTATTTTTTATGTTGTGCTATGATTTCTATAAAATTATCAAATAAATACCTAGAATCGTGAGGACCAGGTGAAGCTTCTGGATGGTACTGAACAGAAAATGCAGGCTGTGATTTCAATCTAATTCCTGCGACCGTACTATCATTTAAATGCACATGTGTAATTTCTATTGCGTCACTTTTTTCCGCAGACTCACGATCAACCACAAAACCATGATTTTGCGATGTCACTTCGCCTTTACCGGTTAGTAAATTCTTCACAGGATGATTTATGCCTCTATGCCCATTATGCATTTTTACTGTTTTCAATCCACAAGCTAACGAAAGCAGTTGATGACCCAAACAAATTCCAAATATTGGCAATTTAGACTTTACCAGTTCCTTTATTTTTACAACACTATTCTCCATCGCTGAAGGATCTCCAGGTCCGTTGCTCAGCATTAAACCGTCTGGATTCCAAGCCAAAACATCAGCAACTGTTGAATCCATCGGAAATACTTTAACGTATGCTCCTCTTTCAGTTAAACACCTAACAATGTTCTTTTTTGTTCCAAAATCCAAAACTGCTATCTTATAATTTGCGTCAACATCACCAACATAATAAGCCTCCTTTGTTGCAACTTTTGAAGAAAGCTCCAGGCCTTGCATAGACGGCACTTTAGCCAATTTAGCTTTCAAAATATCAACATCAAATTCATCAGAAGAAATGATAACGTTCATTGCTCCTTTATCACGAATTTGACGAACAATTGCACGCGAATCTACATCTGTAATAGCCACAATTTTGTTAGATTCAAAATAGTTTTGCAATGATCCATCAGCCATTGGCCGGGAATACATATCAGAAAACTTTTTACAGATCAAACCTGAGATTTTTACTTCGTCAGATTCAACCTCATTATCTTCGACACCATAGTTGCCGATGTGAGAAGTTGCACATACCATTACCCTGTCTCTTATACACATCTCCGAGCCCACGAGACAGGCAGAAATCTC
>CAJXRL010000011.1 GCA_913059105.1 uncultured Flavobacteriales bacterium | reverse complement strand
AAATCTGCAAAGAAAATAGTTGACAAAAAAGAGCCTGTAGTTTGGGATATTTTGGAAAACGTTTTAAAAGGTCACCCGATTTTATTGAACAGGGCTCCTACGCTTCACAGATTAGGAATTCAAGCATTTCAACCAAAACTTATTGAAGGAAAAGCGATACGTTTACACCCATTAGTTTGTACTGCATTTAACGCGGATTTTGATGGTGATCAGATGGCGGTTCACTTGCCTTTGGGAAATGCTGCAATTTTAGAAGCTCAATTGTTAATGTTGGCTTCTCACAATATTCTTAACCCTGCAAATGGTTCTCCTATTGCAGTACCGTCTCAGGATATGGTATTGGGTCTTTATTATTTGACCAAAGAGAGAGTATCTGACGAAGTAAAAACGATTAAGGGTGAAGGCAAGACATTCTATTCTCCTGAGGAAGTTATTATTGCTAATAACGAAGGAAGGTTAGATATTCATGCTAAAATCAAAGTTAATATTACGAAGAACGGCGAAACGAAGTTAATTGATACCTCTTGTGGTAGAGTTATTTTCAATGAGCATGTTCCTGAAGAAGTACCTTTTATCAACGAATTGTTGACGAAAAAATCGTTGAGAGACATTATTGGTGACATTCTGAAAGTAGCAGGTACTGCTAAAACGGCTAATTTCTTAGATGATATTAAGACGTTAGGTTACAACATGTCATTTAAAGGTGGTCTATCATTTAATCTGGAGGACGTTATTGTTCCACCAGAGAAAGAAGCAATGATGGACAAAGCCAAGGATCAGGTAAAAGAGGTTTGGAATAATTATAACATGGGATTCATTACGAATAACGAGCGTTATAACCAAATTATTGATATCTGGACGCATACAAACACAAGGTTGACCAATACGGTAATGGATCGTTTGAAAAACGACAACCAAGGGTTCAACTCAGTTTACATGATGTTTGATTCTGGAGCGAGGGGTTCGAAAGAGCAAATTCGTCAGCTTTCAGGAATGAGGGGATTGATGGCTAAGCCACAAAAATCAGGATCTTCAGGTCAAGAAATTATTGAAAACCCAATTCTTTCTAACTTTAAGGAAGGGTTATCAATTTTGGAGTACTTTATATCTACTCACGGTGCACGTAAAGGTTTGGCCGATACAGCATTAAAAACTGCAGATGCAGGTTATTTAACAAGAAGATTGGTAGATGTTTCTCAAGATGTTGTTATTTCAGAAGTAGATTGTGGAACGCTTAGAGGTGTTACCATTGCTGCTTTAATGAAAAATGATGACGAAGTAGAATCATTATATGACAGAATTCTTGGTAGGGTAACAGTTCATGATGTATATCATCCTAACTCAGGCGATTTAATTATCAATGCAGGTGAAGAGGTTACTGAAGAGATTGGAAAGATTATTCAAGATTCTCCAATTGATGATGTAGAAATGAGATCTGTTCTTTCATGTGAATTGAAAAGAGGAGTTTGTTCTAAATGTTACGGAAGAAGTTTGGCTACGGGTCGAATGGCACAAAAAGGAGAATCTGTTGGAGTTATTGCTGCACAGTCGATTGGAGAGCCGGGTACACAGTTAACACTTCGTACATTCCACGTTGGTGGTACTGCATCTAAAATTGCTGATGATTCAAGAGTTGAAGCTAAATACGAGGGTGTATTGGAGATTGACGAATTGAGAACTGTAGATGGTGAAGATAGAGATGGAAAGAAAGTTTCTATAGTTGTTGGACGTTCTGCTGAAGCAAGAATCTTAGATCCTAAAACAAATATTGCATTAATGACGGCTGTAATTCCTTATGGTTCAATATTAGTAGCAAAAGACGGTGCTAAGTTGAAGAAAGGTGAAATGGTTTGTTATTGGGATCCATACAATGCATTGATTATTGCAGAGTCTTCTGGTACAATCTCTTTTGAAAACTTAGTAGATACTATTACTTATAAAGAAGAATCTGATGAGCAAACTGGATTTACTGAGAAAGTAATTATTGAATCAAGGGATAAAAAATTAATTCCTGAAATTAAGTTGTTGAACTCTAAAAAGGAAGTTATCAAAACGTATAACTTACCAGTAGGAGCTCACATCGTTGTTAAGGAAGGAGATAAAATTGAAAGTGGTAAAACATTGGTAAAAATCCCTAGAACTTCTGGTAAGTCAGGTGATATTACAGGTGGTCTTCCAAGAGTAACTGAGTTATTCGAAGCTAGAAACCCTTCTAACCCAGCTGTTGTTTCTGAAATTGACGGTATCGTTTCTTTCGGAAAGATTAAGAGAGGTAATAGAGAAGTTATCGTTGAGTCAAGAACAGGCGAAGTGAAGAAGTACTTGATCAACCTTTCAAAACACATTTTGGTTCAAGAGAATGATTTTGTTAGAGCGGGAGTTCCATTATCTGATGGTGCAACTACTCCATCTGATATTTTAGCAATTAAAGGTCCTACACAGGTTCAAGAATACTTAGTAAACGAGGTTCAGGAAGTTTACAGATTACAAGGGGTGAAGATTAACGATAAGCACTTTGAGGTAATTGTAAGACAAATGATGCGTAAAGTATTAATTGAAGATCCGGGTGACACAAGATTCTTAGAGAAGCAAATTGTAAACAAATCTGATTTCGCAGTAGAAAACGATTGGATTTACGGTAAGAAAATTATTGTTGAATGCGGCGAATCTGAAAGTTTGAAGGTTGGGCAAATCATTTCTCCACGTAAGTTAAGAGAAGAGAACTCTATGTTGAAGCGTCAAGATAAGAAGACAGTTGAAGCAAGAGATGCTATTTCAGCAACTTCTAACTCAGTGCTGCAAGGTATCACAAGAGCTTCGTTACAGACTGATAGTTTCATATCGGCGGCATCTTTCCAGGAAACTACGAAAGTGTTGAATGAAGCAGCTGTGAATGGTAAGCAAGATACATTAATGGGCTTGAAAGAGAACGTTATTGTTGGGCACTTGATTCCTGCGGGAACTGGTTTAGATGACTATCAGGAATATGTTGTCGGTTCGAACGAAGAGTACGAGATGTTAAAAGCTGCTAAAAATCAGGTAGAAGTAATAGAAGAAGGGGAAGTAGCAGTAGTTGTTGACGAAGTAGAAAAAGCATAATAAAATGGCAGACGATAATAACAATCCTCAAATGAAGGATGGCAAATTAAACATTGAATTGACCGAAGAAGTAGCGGAAGGGATTTATTCCAATTTAGCTATCATCAGTCATTCTAGCTCTGAATTTGTTTTGGATTTTATTAAAGTAATGCCGGGCTTACCAAAAGCAAAGGTGAAATCAAGGATTATGATGACACCACAACATGCTAAACGTTTGGTAAGAGCGCTACAAGACAACATCAACAAGTTTGAGCAGCTAAATGGAGGAATTAAAGAAAGTGAGCAACCTCATTTTCCAATGAACTTTGGAGGCCCTCAAGGAGAAGCTTAGTTCTGATTTGAATTGAAATTCAAAAGCCGCACATCGAAAGATGTGCGGCTTTTTGTATTTTACAACACTGAGGTCTGCTAAAGCTTTTGAATTCTAACCTGTGTAAAAACACTTTGTCCCCAAAGCACCGCTTCACCTAAACCTGTAGAGGTTTTTGCATTTGCACCGAAGTGTTGTATATTAAAAGTGATGGGACCCGAGCTAACAGTTACTACCGTTGTTAAATGGCTCCAACTATTTGCTGTAAATCCAACTGCCACAGAACCATATGACTCTACTATGGAAGCAGTGAAATTGTATAATCTAATTTGATTTTCTCCAACACCTATGGCCGGAGCATTAACTTTGATTTCGTAAACTCCATCAGATAAGATGAACCCATCATTTGTACCATTTATGCTCACGAAACTGCTATCGCCAACGTAATGATTAAGCGTTCTATTTTGCCATACACTCGCTAAAAAGTTACCTCCATGAATAGAAGCGTTTTTTATATCGCTGATTATTGAAATTTTAGATTCAACAATAGAGCTAACATTATTGACAGAAGAGCCCTTTAAACTGGTCCAATTTGCACCATCAAAATAATAGAATCCTTTATTAAGATTTGTTTGGTAAACAAGTAAGCCTTTTGCAGGTGTGCTTATCGCATCCATCTCTGCTTTAGTCATTCGTGGAATTAATAAACCTTTGATAGTACTTTTTAATTCTAACGTAGCTGAAGCGTCGGGAGACCCTCCGCTTTCGCCAATTACAATACTTTGAGCTGGCAATTGAAAAGCAACTAGTACAAGTAAGAATAGCGAAAAGTATCTCATATTAAAAGTCTAGTTTCTTTATTTTAACTGTTGTATATACATTTTCGCCCCATGCATTTGCAGATCCAAAACCGTTATTAGTATTAGTTCTAGTGCACCTATGTTCAATAAGAAAGTCATAAGGTCCTCCATTAACTTCTATAATAGAAAGTATAATACTAGAACTAGAAGCCCCTGAAGATCTTGACGCTGTGCCAATCGCTGCAATGGTACTTAAGCTTGAATTGACCAAACGAGTTTGGTTTACTAAAACACCTAAATTTGGCGCAATTGATTCAATCTCGTAAATACCATCCTGCAAAGAAAAAGTATTATTAGCATTGTCTAAGGTAATAAAACTGCTATCTCCTTCATGCGTATTAAGTTCACGTGTAATCCAAATGTCCTTTGTAAATGTTCCACCATCAACTCCTGCGGCTTGCACTTCTGATAGAACTGCAATGTTAGAACTACTTGTGCTAAATACATTACTTGTACTTACGCCTGGTAAGGTATCCCAGGCAATACCGTCATAATAATAAAATGCTTTAGGAACATCTGTTTGAAAAACAAGTAACCCTGTTGCCGGTGAAACAATGGCAAGTCTTTCATTTTTAGTCATTCTTGGAACTAATAAGCCGCCGGCGTTACTTCTAATTTCAAGCATTGCAGATTCATCTATTGAACCACCATCAGTACTTATTAATATATTTTGTGCTTGTATTTTAGAACAAAACAATAGCAATAAAATTATGAAAATGAGTTTCATAAATGAAAATTACAATTGTTTAATTACAATTTGAGTAAAAAAATTATCGCCACTCGAAGTTCCTTTTCCAAAACCAGTAGTTGCCTGTGTAGAAGTTCCACGATGAGAGACTTGAAAAGTCTCATTAGAAGAGCTAACTGTTATAATTGAGCTTAAGTAACTGTTACTCGATGCTGTAAGCGCTTTTTCTGTTGAGCCCAATTTTTGAATACTTGTTAAGCTTAGGTTTTCTAAGCGAATTTGATGCTGATCAACACCTAAAGCAGGGGCAAGTACTTGAATTTCATAGACACCTGTGGTTAACGAAAAGGCTGTGTCTCCAATAAGAGAAACGAAGCTGCTGTCACCCAATTGATAATTTATGGTTCTAGTCCTCCAATCGCCTGCAGTGAAAGTACCGCCATCAGTTCCAGTTGGTTTTTTGTCAACTATTGTAGCAATTTTAGAATTCGAAGCTAGAACAGTGATGGTTTGCTCATCAATTTTTATAGTATCCCACTGTGAACCTGTATAATAAAAGTATCCAGAATAGGTGTCATCCTGAAAAAGAAAAAGGCCTTGAGCTGGACTTGAAATGGCACGTCTTTCAGCGGCTGTTAAGCTCGATGGTAATAGGCCTTTTGAACTAGACCTTATATCAAGTATTGCAGAAGAGTCAGGTACACCACCGTTGTTACTGATTAATATACTTTGACATTTCCCAGAAAAAGATGACGCAAGTACCACAAGTAGAATAGCAGTGTCTTTAATACGTTTCAAGTTGTTGAAATTTACAACGCCAATATTACACATTTACAACTCTTTTGATTAGAGGTAAAGCAGCAAATGTTATATCATATGTACTTTTTACCCTTGTACGTGAACTAAATACCATTCTTCCATCTCTTTTTTTGTAAGATGGATTTGAATTGCTAGTCCATAAGAGATATGCTCTTTAAACATAACCAATGTATGAAGGGATTAAGAAGCGTTACGATTTTTGGCAAACACCATATGGTCAGATTAATAATGCTTTACGTCAATTCAAGAAACTAATATAGTATTGAAGACTACCTAAATTAAATCCATTTCTTCGATTTGCACAAGAATGGATTGAATTTTACCCGAACGTTTGAATACATCTTTTGATTCAAGGATGCTCAATACGTTAGTAACTAGCGAATTTGCTGTGCCGTCCGAATAATTGACAATTACTTTTCTTTCGGTTGATATTGCATAAATGATAGGAATCTGACAATATGTAAATGCAATAGCATTTATTGGAACCTCAATCTTACATGCATCTCCGTTGTGATTATAATAAGACAAAGTATCAGGTTCAATTATAAATTCTGATTTTCTTAAAATAAAAGGTTCAAAGCTTAAACATCCATCTTTTACATGAATTCCTAATTCTGCCCATCGGTTAATGATATCTTCTTTTACTTGGCCAGTCATACCTGGCTGTTTGGCTCCTGCATACTTAGGCGTATGAGAGTAAGCATCTGTTGGAAACGCACCATATAACTCCGGCGATTTATTCACGCCAATACCTGCTCTTATTTCATAATAGTGCTCTATCAGTCTTCCAACTATCCCGTCAGAAGAATTTGCCTTCTTAGCAGCATATATATTTTCTTGGATCGCCAATAAAAGTTTCGAAACCATGTGCCAATAAATACTTCCTAGGCCTTCATATCCATAAAAAGCTCCTGAACGCCCAGTAAATTCTTTATGATCAAAAACCGCTTCAAAGGCCAATAAAAATTGTTTGGTTTCTCGTTTTGCCATGCGCTTTAACTCAAAATCTTTGATCGAGAGCAGAGCTTTCTTTAAATCATTAACATTGTGAAAGTTGCCATTGAAATGTAGTTTCCCATCTACATCTTTTTCAATTATTTCTGTGTTGCCGGTAGCTAGTAATTTGTCTAAAAATGGAGAGCCTTTTAGAAGCTCAGGGTTAATTATATTTTTTTCTAAAAATGGAGATAATTCTCTGTCAGGGTATAGCATATAGCTGTACTGATCTGGTCTGAACATTTTACTAGTTCTGAGCGAATCTAATACCTTTAACGCTTCTTCTGGGTTTAAATAATTAGCGCTTAATGCAGACACTTGCCCTTCTAACATTTCGTACAAATGAGTGTAACTTGCTTTTCCCTCAGATAATTCCACCAAATTATAAGAATGATACAAGCCATCCGCTCTTGAATTTTTATCAATTGTATCTTCTAAAAATTTCAATGATAGGGCAAAGAAATCCAACATGTCTCGATGGGATAACTTTCTTTTTTCTCCCGTAAAACCAGCATATGCCGTTGTTCTATAATGTTCTCCTGCCACCCCAAAACCATCCATAAATTGGCGACGTTGTTGGTCATTAAACGGTTTGCCAAGGTTATCACTGTGCAATGAGAACCCTCTTTTTAAGGCTTCCATTAGATCCACAACAGGCTTATTCACTTCCGTTGTTAATCCTTCCTGCTCTTTATAAATTTCACTTGCAAAGTTTAAGAGTCTTCTCAAGTAGTACAGGGTTACCATAGAAACGCCATTGCCTACTAATGCGTTGTTTGCATCATTCCATTCAGGTCGCTGTGTATTTAACCAAATACCGGCATCAGGAATGAAATTGTACAATTTGGTAAGTACCATTACCAGAAGCTTCTCAGTAAGATTGACCCGCTTTAATTGATTGTGCTTATTCCATACTAGCTTTCCATCGGAACCAACTTTACTTACTCTTTCCTTTATGGAAGCTTCAAGCTCATGGTCAAAATCAATGGTATCTTTTGGATTAATGGCTATGGCATCATACCCTTTGATTTTATAGGGGACATTGGCGTACGTGAAAATCTTATTGCTCAACATGCTTTTTAAACGTTCAGGTTGGTAGTGCAATGAAATTTCCAATAATTTACACAAGTAGATGACCTGATGGTCTCCCCAATAACCGATGTGCGACCACGGATCACTTGGCTCTACAATCTCCCAATCAATTCCATCTCTTGAAATTCTGTATGGATTGTATCCATCAATGGTAGAGGCGTTTACAAATTTGGCGACCATGCCAAGGGCAAATTCTGGATAACTGAATGCTAGCGCTTCCCAATTTTGAAAAATGTCACGCCAATTGCCCTCAAAGTTTCTTAGTTTCTTGCCGTATTCGTCTTTCGTTTCGATAGAAAAATGGTTCCAAGGTCTACTTGGATCTCCATGCCTTCTGCTGAAAGATAGCGGCAAGTATTCCAAGTAATACCTCATGGTATGTTGGTGTTTTGAAGCCACCAAGAAATGTCTCAGCTGGTGATAAGAGATTTGTTCAGGTAGAGCTTTTAAAACAGGTTTTAAACGCTGATAATCCTGCATGTTCATTTGCTTGATATGCAATAAAAAATCAGCAGTTTCAATTTCATATTGATCGTCAAAAGTTCCACCTCGCATGATGTTGAATAGAACGTTTGAGAAATGACGACCTGTTGATAGTCGATCTTTAGAAAGTTGAATGCCATCAGTTAGACCAATCTTTTTACGCAAGTCTTGTTTGTTTTTATCAATGTCAGTTTGCACGGTACTTAACATGCTATCTTCGCTTGAAAGTGCTGTTTGAAGCTGTACTATCTTGGTAACGGATTGGTTTACCTCTGCAACTGTTGCCCAAGTAGCAGATTTTTTCCCTGCTATGCGTTGTTTCGAAGTAATAAAAAATGCACCTTTTTCCGCTTTAATATCTTTTTCTGTCGTTGTACCAATGCCATTTCTAAAACTTCCTAGTTGCAAAGATGAAAGTAGAATTGAATCGGCCTTGATTCCAACTGACCAAACGGTTGTTGCTTTCAAAGCTTCACTCGGCTCAGCTTTGTCAACAATCATAGAGCTTAATGAATAAATCCCAAGATTAACATTGGTATCTAATTCGCATCTTTTGTAAGCATCTACAAGCGTGCTTCTAATATCTTGCAGTGCGCTGCTCACTCCATATGGAAGAATATTCCGTATGCCGTCTAATAGTTCAACGTCAATACTCCTAGAGGTTAAATTAATAAGTTGTGATTTCTTTACGATACCATATTTCTCAGAAAACATCCAACCGTAACGAAAGCAGAGACCTAAATCGTGGTTCGTTTCCTCAAAGATGATTTTACTTCCTTCTCTGTTTTTATAAAGATTCGAAGTGGTATTGTAAATGCCCTCAAATGCTTCAGTAAAAGGTTCCCAAAGTTTTATTCCTTCCTCTGTTTTTACGCGTAATATAGTTTTTGACCCGGTGTCACCTGTAGAGCTAATAATTTTATCATCAGAGTAGTAGGGAAATAGTGATTGTTCTGGATTTTTCCTTCCCGCTGAAAGTCCACCGTTACTAGCAATAAATAGCCAATGATCGTTTGCGCTAACAATCGTCATGAAAAAGGGGCGCATTTTAGAATAATTCTCTATGAGAAAAAAATCTTCTCCATCTATGATCGCGTATTTCCCACTTACTATTTTCTCGCCAGAGTTCAGCTTGGCATCTCCAAAAAATATTGAATCCTTTCCCATATTACTTCTAAATGTTTTCTGCTTTTATTAAAATTGTTTGTAGTCCTTGAGCAGGAATACGTATTGCTTTTTCTCGATTGTTAAGTTTGATAACAAACCTATTTGAATCATTGGTCATGTTTAATGCTACCACTACTATACTACCATCTTCATTGATCACAGCTGTGGCTATAAGATCCTGATTTGATAGTTTATAGTCTATTCGTTTTGCTCCGGGACGAATGAATTTGCTAAAATGCATCATTGTATAATAGAGTGGAGTGTAGTACACCTCGTCTTTTTCTACGTCCACAATAACCGGAGCGATACACCAATTTTGTGCCAAATTAGGACCTCCTTGCCTGTCTAAAACCATGTTCCAATCCACCCAACCTTTAACCCAGTTGTTGAGGCAGCCAATCATATCCCTTGCATAACGATACACCGGCACATATTTTGGGTGATCTTTTTTGTCTTCTTCAGGAGCCCAATCAAACCCCCAATCCGTAGCTTCTTTACTCCAATACCATTTGTCGTCTTTCCAATGTGGAATTTCAGAATCGATACATCCTTCAGTTTGAATAATCGATTTAGAAGGAGCTAAATCATGGGTGTAATTCAATGATTCTTCCAAGACATTGTTCGTACTTGTGTACCAATGCACAGCAGTACCATAGATGTATTTTTCCAAACTTTTGTCTTTCAATAGAACATCTGCCCACTCCTTTAATTCTTCTCCTCGGTTCTGATCGTAGACTAATATTTTCTGAGCTAGGTCATCTCTCTCAAATTGAGGGCCTAGATGATTTTTAACAAATTCTCCCATTTCTTCAGGAGAGTAATGCATGCTTTCCCAATTTGCATCATTTCCTAAAGGTTCATTTTCTACTGTAACAGCCCAGATGTCAATTCCTTCATTTTTGTAGGCAGAAATGTATTTTGAGAAGTAATTGGCCCAAGTTGGAAAAAATTCTTTTTTTAGTTTTCCTCCGTTCCATGCATTGTTTGTTTTCATCCAAGGTGGAGCGGTCCAAGGCGATGCTATTATTTTAAACCCTTCTGGAGAGATCTCTTGAGCGGCCTTGATCATTGGAATTAAATCTCCCTTATCTGGTTCTATATTGAAATGTTCTAAGGTAGTATCATTCTCAACTTCTGCATAGGAGTAATTGTTTAGTGAGAAATCACAGGAGTTGATATGAGTTCTAGTCAAGGAATAATTTGCACCACTTTCTGAAAAGTAAGAGGTCAAGATCTCCTTTCTTTTTTCTGCACTCATTTGGTTTAACAAAGATGCAGATGCTTCAGTAAAAGCACCACCAAAACCGGTGATGTTTTGAAAAGTACGCTCTGGAAACAAGATTAATGTATCCATCTTTGAACTTTTATTTACCTCCAAATCTATCGCAGCAAAATGATCTCCTTCCGCTGAACTTTGAAAAATTTGAACTTCTAATTTTTCCTTATCTTTTTTATTGCACAAAACGCCTGCTAGAAGAATGATTATGATGACGACTTTGATATTCATTTTTTCTCGTAAACTCGGACGTAATCTAAAATGTACTGATGTGAAGTGTAACTGCTGTCAACACCTTTTGCACCTCCCCATCCACCACCAACGGCAAGGTTTATTATAATGTTCTGGGGTTGATGAAATGGCCATTCAAGGTCATTGGCATTTTTGTCGTACGTGTAGTATAATTCTCCATCTAAATACCCTTCAATCTTGGTTGGATACCATTCTACTGCATAGGTATGAAATTTGGTATTCATACTATCAATTTCAATTTCACTTCCTATTTGATTCCCTTGTTTAAAATAATAGGCTCTTGTATGGCAAGTAGCATGATTTAATCCACTACCGGTAGTGTCGTTAATTTCATATCCTACGCATTCTAGAACATCAATTTCACCACAATACGGCCAAGATAATTCATCTTGATACGCGTCGCCCAATAACCAACCTGCTGCCCATGTACCTCGTCCTGCAGGAACTTTTGCTCTATATTCAATTCGACCGTATTTGAAGGAAACTTTGCTTTGGGTCGTTAATCGAGCGGAACTCCAATATCTGTTATTTTCATTTTTGTGTGCTTCAATAATTAAAACCCCATTTTCTTGTCTTGCATTTTTCAAATCTTCCGCCGTGTAATATTGAAGTTCGTTATTCCCCCAACCCCAATTACCGGCATTATAACTCCATTTAGAATAGTCCACTAAGCCGTCGCCGTCAAATTCATCCGACCAAACTAGATCCCAATTATCGCCTGTCATTTCTTGGGAAAGCACTTTGGGCGTTTGAACATGTAGTGTAATAAGTTTGAAACTGATGCTATCTATGTACGTCCCCTTTTCAACGTGAACTTTCATTTGATGCATTTTTGCTGCAAGAGGAGAACCAGTAATTTTTCCTGTTCCTTCTTTATTCAAATCTAGACTTCCTGTTATGTTGTAGGTTCTTTGATCTTTGTTATTGATATAATCTTCAATCCAAATTTGTGATACACTGTCTTGAGAGCCAAATACAGTTATCTCATATCGTCCGGTTTCTTTTATTTCTACCGAAAATTCAGCTACATCAGGTTGTAAGTAAACAACAGTAGGTTCAATACTATTTTTTGACGCTGTCTTCACTTCATTTTTATTTGAAGCAGCTTGTTCTGAACAAGCCGCAAGCAGTACAACAAATTGAACAAGGAGGATTTTTGAGATGATTTTCATGTGTTTTTATTTAACGTATTCTGCTTCAATTTCTTCAAGAGATTTACCTTTTGTTTCTGGTAATATTTTCAATAGAACAGCAAATCCTACTAGGGCAATCAAACCAAAAATTAAAAAACTCAATGCATTTCCGAGGTTAGACAATTCCCATGGAAATATTTGCTGAACGACCCAACTTGTAAACGAGTTTACAAATCCTATAACTCCTATAGCCAAGCCTCTGTATTTAATGGGGTACAATTCTGATAGTAGCACCCACATTACCGGTCCAAGAGAAAAGGCAAAACAGGCAATAAAACCTAAGATGCCAATTAATATCAAGGTAGCATTGATAGAAGTCGCTGCCTCTAGAATAGCACCTTCATTTTTAGCATAAAGCTGAGTTCCCAATGATTGCTTCATGTCATTTTTAAAGTCCAAATCATTTGTATACTCTTTGTCAATCGCAAAAGCAAGTTGTTCAGAACTCATACCTGACACTTCAATAGTTGAGATATCGTTAGCCGTTAATTTATAGGTTGCCTGATTGAAACCATATGCGCAAAGCAGTAAGCTGATTGAAATTCCTGCAACTCCTATTAAAAGTAAAGGACGTCTTCCCATTCGGTCAATGAGGAATATTGCAACGAAAGTGAATAAAACAGTTATAAAGCTAAGTAGTACTCCAGAGGAAAATGAAGCATCCGTGCCTATTCCAGTTTGTTTAAATATAGATGTTGCGTAAAAATAGACGGCATTAATTCCTGTGATTTGTTGTAAAACTCCAATAACTAGCCCCACAAGAAGAATGAATCTGAGGGATGGTTTCAGCAACGACAAAAGAGAAACCTTTGAATTGTCTGTTGACTTTGCAACATTCTCAATCGTTCTGATTTCTTCAGAGGCTATTTCACTGCCGTAAATTTTATTTAACACGTATTTCGCTTCAGCAACCATATTTTTAGTGTACAACCATCTAGGACTTCTTGGAACAAAAAACATGAAAATAAAATAGAAAATCGCAGGAATAAATTCTATCCCTAACATCCATCTCCAAACGTTTTCATCTGTGAAAAACTCGCTTCCTGCAGTATTTACTTTATTTAAATAATAGTTACTTAAAAAGGCTGCAAAGAAGCCCAGAACAATGTTCAGTTGCTGCAATGAAACAAGTTTTCCTCTATTTTTTGCGGACGAAATTTCAGCAATATAGGTTGGGGCTAAAACAAGAGCTGCTCCAAATCCAAATCCTCCAATCATTCTAGCAATGTAAAGCATCTCGTAGGAGCTGGCAATGGCAGAAAGTACTGCAGATACTGCATATAAAAATGCAACAAAAATTAATATCTTTTTTCTTCCTATAATGTCGCTTAATCTACCAGCAATAAGCATCGCAATCATTGCAGCAAAAGATGGAGAACTAACAACCCAACCGATTTGAATATCATTTAAATCAAACTCAGGACCAGCGTATGACATAACACCAGAAATAATTCCGGCATCAAAACCGAATAGAAAGCCACCTAATGAAACTACAAATGCTATTAATATTACTTTTTTAGTCATAACTTATTTTTTGGATTTGGTTGCGGGAGCATATATGGTTTGAAGCAATTTTTCTTCATTTCCATCGTACGTTTTTGAAATATAATTGCCATTTCGAATGAGGCCTTTAAATTTTCCTGAATCCACTAGGCTCCATAAAGCATATTTGGCCTCACTGTTAATTGTAATCAAACCAAAATGGTTTTCCGAGGCTCTTGCATCATTGGAGTCTTTCCAAGGTTCGTCAAAAGCTTCAAAGAAAAAGCAAGATAATCCATTTACATTCGACCATTCTCTCATATAATCGTAATACAACTTTTGTTTGAATTCATCAGCTGCGTGAGATCCTTCATCTCCATAATTGGTATAAGCGGAAGTTGCCCAGCCGGTTTCTCCGATATGGATGGGTTTGTTAGGGGCAATTGAACGGATGTATTTTTTAGTGGATTCGTACTGAGAAATCGCGTAGTTCTTGGCTCTCAACATTCCTTCTTGTACCAATTGAATTCTACCTTTTGATAACGCTGTAGAATCGGTTTGCCAAAACTCTGGATTGTAATGCGTATCATGAAAAGGATAAGTATGCATCGAAACATAGTCCACTGCATCTATCAATTTAGTTAAGTCACCATCGTGGTAGTCAGCTGACCCGCCGCCCCAAGAGGCAAAATTGTCTGAACTGGTAATCCACAAATCTGAATTTAAATCTCCTTCCTTTTTTAAGTTTTGAAGCTGCTCAACATAGGTCAAAATCACTTTTGGGGAAACAAAATACGTTTCAGCCCAGTGCACCATAGACTCATTTCCTACTGCAATAATTTTAATAATGTCAGGATACTCTTTTGCTAACTCAATCGCCCTCTTTATCTCAGCTTGATTTCCCTTAACGTTTTCTTTAGTGTGATCCCTAGTTGAAGTAAATGCCCCTTCACACTCTATCCATGAGCCTAACATGACATACATTTCAAATGCAGGATCTTCTTTTTTCAACTCCTGAATGGCTTTTAATACTCTTTCAGCATGAGGAAATAACTGAGTGCTATACGTTCGAATAATTTTAATATCTATCGCTGATAAAATTTTCATATCCTCCTTTAAATCCTCAACAGAAGGGCAGATCTCTCTCGTTTTTTCTCTAAATCCGCCAAATGAAATGGCCGTGTAATTAGGGTTGCCTAAAATATATTCTGCTGTTATCGTTTCTTTTACTTGTTTGCCTTCCTTACTAGTCGCGCAAGCAAACGCAATTGAAATGATAAATAGAATTAATATTTCAAGTAAAGATTTCATGTTATGATTCGGTTCTTTGAGTATTCCCTACTTTTTTGCCCTCGGCATTCGATAACACATTTAAGTAATTTCGATGATAATTCACCAATTCATTAATTGGGCTCTTTATTATTTTACCGGCTTCGTATCCTTGTTTTTTTAATTCTTCTATTAGAATGTCCTTGAAAATAAATGCGATGCTACCAACAAAACCAACTTTTTTTGATTCGTTTTCTGAAAAACAGCCTACATGAATCTCTATAAATTTGGCAAAACCTTGACTCAACAAATCAACCATGTATTGCTCTTGACTATGTTTAGCAATAAAAGGCATGAAGGATGCTAAATATACGTTGGCATGGATATTCCCATAAATTTTTTCTCTTGCCTCTCCCCACGTCAAGTGGTAGGTAGCTTCAAAATCTTCTTGAATAGTTAGGGGTAATTTTTTATAGAAATAATCGGATAAAAGTTGTTTTCCAAAATATCCTCCACCTGCTTCATCTCCCATTATGAAACCTAACGCTGGAATTTTTTCGGTTAAATTTTCTCCATCAAAATAACATGAATTCGATCCAGTTCCAATAATGCAATTAATTATTGGTTCTCCATCGTATAAAGAATATGCCGCAGCTAAAAGATCGTGATCCACAACAATGTCTGCATTTCTGAATACTTGTTGCAAGCCTTCAACAATTCGCAGCTTTAGCATTGCACTAGAACAGCTTGCACCGTAGAAGTACACGTTATTTATTTTATCTTTTGAGGCAAATAAATCAACACATTTACTTAGTGTACTTGCCACATATTCAGTATTATGAAAATCTGGATTAAAACCTTGTGTTTTAAAATTGCTTTCGACTAAACCTTCATCGTTTAAAATGACCCATTCACATTTAGTTGAGCCGCTTTCCGCTATTGCTATCATCCTTATTTTGTGTTATAGTTTTTTTGAAACCAAGAACCGCCTACCGCAACTACGTTGTTGAGTGCCAGGTATTCTTGACTTGTTTCTTCTGATATTCCTCCTGTAGGACAAAATTTAATAGTTGGAAAAAGCCCTCCAAACATCTTCAATGCACCAACTCCCCCGTATAAATTAGCGGGGAAAAACTTGAGGTATTTTAGACCTAACTCTTGCGCTTGTATTATTTCACTTGGAGTAGCAACCCCGGGAAGAAAAGGGACTTCAGATTTCATCATACATTCAAATAAATCAACAGTTAACCCAGGACTCACTATAAAGTCTGCGCCTATTGACTTTAGTTGATCTACTTGAGAAGGATTAATAACTGTTCCCGCACCTACTTGAATCGTGTCACTGAATTTATTTTTCAACAATTCAATCGCTTTTAGCCCATATTCAGTTCGCAAGGTAATCTCGATACAAAAAACATTGCGCTGAATTAAATAATCCATAAATGCTTCTGGACTGTCCTCCTTCTGAAAAGTAACAACCGGAACTAGCGGGTTATTTTTTAGAATTTTATGTATTGATTGATTTCCCATTTTTTAAATTATAAAAGAAGCTCCTTCTTCACTTTCGCTCACTAAGGTTTTTAATTGATTAAATAATTCTCGACCAACTCCGAATGATGGATTTTCGAATGAGCTTTTTGTTTCCCGCTTTTCAACTTCTTCTATATTCAGGCAGTTTAATGTGCCATTTTCAGCGTCCAACTCAATCAGATCTCCAGTTTCCAGTTTGGCAATCATTCCGCCTTTTGCCGCTTCAGGACTTAAGTGTATTGCTGCAGGAACTTTTCCCGAAGCTCCTGACATTCTTCCGTCCGTTACTAAGGCAACTTTATGACCAGCAAATTGAAGTAAACTCAACGTTGGAGTAAGTTTATGAAGTTCAGGCATGCCGATGCTATGCGCTCCTTGGTTCTTTACAACCACTACCACATCTTTATTCAACTCTTTTCTTTTAAAGGCTTCAATAACGTCGTCTTGATCTTCAAATACAACGGCCAAAGCTTTCACATATCTATTCTCAGGCTTTACAGCAGAAATTTTGATAACGGACCGCCCAAGATTGCCTTTTAAGACTTTCAGTCCGCCTGTTGGTTCAAAAGGATTAGAAACTGGACGTAAAATATTTTCATCTAATGAATTTTCGGGAACTGGCCTCCATTGAATTTCACCATTTTCTATAAACGGTTCTTTGAAATATGCATCTAATCCCGGACCCATGTTGGTTTTTACATTATCATTTAAAAACCCTCCATCTTTTAAGGTTTTCATTAGGAAACCCATGCCACCACTAGCTTGAAAGTGATTAATGTCTGCTGTTCCGTTAGGATATACTTTAGTAATTGATGGAACTACCTCAGAAACATCGTTAAAATCATCCCAATTCACGATTATTCCTGCGCTTTTCGCAATTGCTATAATATGGATGGTAAGGTTTGTGCTTCCTCCGGTAGCCACTAAACCAACTAATGCGTTTACAATAGTTTCCGGACTAATTATTTCATAAAGAGGAGTGTAATTTTCTTTTTGAGGCGTAATTTCAAGTAGCCTCTTTACTGCATACTCGTTTAATTTTTCTCTTAATTCAGTTCCAGGCGTGACGAAAGAGGCTCCCGGTAAGTGGACACCCATAATTTCCATGAGCATCTGATTGCTATTAGCTGTGCCATAGAAGGTACATGTTCCTGCAGAGTGATAGGAAGCAGATTCTGCCTTTAGTAACTCTGCTCTTCCAATCTTTCCATCTGCATAATCTATCCTGAACTGAGCTTTTTCATCATTTGTAATTCCAGATTCCATTGGGCCTCCTGGAACGAAAACAAATGGTAGATTACCAAATCTAAGCGCTCCAATCATCATTCCAGGAACAATTTTATCGCAAATACCTAAACATAATCCGCCATCAAACATTTGATGAGACATTCCAATGGCAGTTGAAAGCGCAATTACATCTCTGCTGAACAAAGAAAGTTCCATGCCTGCTTGTCCTTGAGTCACTCCATCGCACATAGCAGGAACTCCTGAAGCAACTTGAGCGACACCACCATATTTTTTAGCCGCAGCTTTTAGTTTTGGTGGATAGTCTTCATAGGTTTTATGAGCACTTAGCATATCATTGTATGCCGTAATAATTGCTAAATTCGATTTTACTTCAGCACTTAAATCTACTTTCTCATCGTCAGCGCAAGCAGCAAATGCATGTGCTAGATTTCCGCAAGCCAAGTCAGCTCTATTCACATTATTTTTATGAACGAGGTGCATCAAGTCCAAGTAACTTTTTCTCGAAGCCTCAGATCGTTTTATTATTCGTTGGGTTATTTCTATTATGGTTTTATTCATAGTCTTATTTGCTCCAGAATAATTCTGGTTTAATATTGTTTTGCGCAATAAACGCCTTAATAGGATATGTCTTTTCTGAGTTTAAATCTAAAGTATCTAACAGTTGTTTTTTTTCATCTCCATAGCAGTGAATGAATAAATTATCAGTATTCAAAAGCGCTTTTCTTGTGAAGGAAATACGCTGATAATTAGCAGTTGTAGGGTTTGTGATGATCAAATCGTCATTGTTACTTAAATCTAATCCGTACTCTAATTCTTTAGAACAGGGGAAAAGAGAAGCGGTGTGGCCATCAGCTCCCATTCCCAAAATAACAACAGTGAAAGGTCGAAGAATCGCTTTAATCGATTTTTTTACTGCGTTTAAATTTATCTCGGCATCTGTTGAATTAAGAATTAAAGGACAAAAATTAGCAGTTGAAGCTTTATTAATTAATAAGTGCTTTTTAATTAACGTACCGTTTTGATCTGGGTGTTCGTTTGGCAGAAAGCGCTCATCTACCGGTATTACATTTACTTTTGACCAATCAATATTACCATTGGACAGTTCTTTAAATAATTGCACTGGTGTAGAGCCACCCGAAATTAGCAGACTAGCAGAGCCTTTTTTGGCAATAGCATTTTTCAACTTTGAACAAATCGAGCTAGACAGCTCTATTTCGACTTCTTTTCTAGTCTTCATCTGATTTTCTTTTTTCTTGCGCTTTAAATACATGCCTTGATTTAATCCAAGATGTTGAATCATTCATTACTATATCTCCAGGCCCCTTGGTTCCAGCTTCGTACAATATATTTGGAACTTTCTCTGATTTCCAATTTCGTAAAATTGACTCAATCCACTCCCAAGATGCCTTTACTTCATCTCTTCTCATAAAAAGTGTTTGATTTCCTCTTACCACATCCATTAACAGCCGTTCGTAAGCATCAGGAAAACGATCATCAAAGTGGTCTGCATAGTCCAATTCAAGAGAAAATGGTTTGTAACGGTAACCACCTGGTCCCGGGATTTTTACCATTTGTTGTAGTTCAATCCTCTCCTCTGGCTGTAAACGAATTGTCAATTTATTATTGTCAATGTCCTTTTTTTCAGGAAATATGTTGTGAGGAACGTGCTTAAAATTGATCACAATTTCTGAATACCGATTTGGCATTCTTTTACCTGTTCTCAAATAAATTGGAACGCCACCCCACCGCCAATTGTCGATATATGTTTTTAGTGCTACAAAGGTTTCTGTTCCAGAATCGTACTTGTTAATATCTTCCAAATAAGAAGCTAAATGTCCTTCTTTCGTTTTTCCTCTAGTATATTGCCCTCGAACGGTATCTGTAGTAATTGTTTCTTTGGTAAAAGGTCTCAATGCTTTTAAAACCTTTAACTTCTCATCTCTAACTTCGTCAGCATCTAAGGTGACCGGAGGCTCCATGGCAATCAAGCAAAGCAGTTGTAACAAATGGTTTTGTACCATGTCTTTTAACGCTCCGTACTTATCGTAGAAGTCCCCTCGAGTGCCAACACCTAAAGATTCTGCAACTGTAATTTGTATGTTATCAATTTCTTGGGCATTCCACGAACGTTCAAAGATGTTGTTTGCAAAACGTAAAACCATTAAATTCTGAACAGTCTCCTTCCCTAAATAGTGATCGATTCTATAGATCTGTTTCTCTTTAAAATATTCAGCAACCTTAATATTTATTTCTTCAGAACTTTTTAAATCTGTGCCCAATGGTTTTTCTAAAACCACTCGCGAGTTGTCGTTAATTAAACCAAGGTCACCTAAAAAAGATGAAATTTGACCAAAAATACTAGCGGGAGTCGCTAAATAAAACGCACGTATCCTATCTTCCGAATTTTGAAAATACTTTCGAATATGGACAGCGTCCTTCGAATTATTGATATCAACACTATAATAAGTGACCATTGATAATAAATCGTCTGCAATTTTATCGTCAAGACTTTCTATATGCTTGCCTAATTCTGCTTTTAAAGTAGCTCGAAATTCCTTATTCGTTTGTTGATTTCTAGCTAATGCTAAAATTCGATCGTCCGTGCTGATCTGATTTTCAAGTAATCTATAATATAGCGCAGGGTAAATTTTTCTAAAAGACAAATCTCCATCTCCACCAAAAATGACAAGGTCGAAATGAGTTTTTAATTCTGAGGCAAAGTTTTTCATCAGAAACAAATATAAGACACTTAAAGTAATATTTACAATAAGTGTTTCGAATTGATGAAAATGCTCATCTTTTACAAGTCAATAAAATAAACTAGATTACTCTTGGCACCTATTTATAGAGATTTACATTTCAAAGCTAAAGCCTTTCTTACGAAGACTTTCATATGCTTTTTTATCAAACGAGAAAAGTTTTGCCGGACGATGAGAAACTTCTTTTTGAAGTTCCTTGGTGTCTTTCAATAAATTCATGCTCAATATTTTTTTTCTAAAATTGGCCTTATCGAATTTGGTGTTCAAGATAGCCTCATACAGTTCCTGCAATTGACCTAATGTGAATTTTCTTGGAAGTAGCTCAAATCCAATAGGTTGCAATCTAACTCTTTCGCGAAGGGTAGAAAGAACTTCATTAACTATCTTATTGTGATCAAAAGCCAGTTCTGGTAGTTCATTTACATCTACCCAAACAACATTTGCTGCCCACGAATTAGCTAATGGCTGATATTGGTCAACATTTATTAATGAATAATACCCAACGGTGACAACTCTACCTATAGGATGTCTGTCAACCTGGCCATAAGATTTAGATTGTGTCAAAAAAACTTCTTCTAAACCTGTTAAGTCTTTCAATACTCTGCTGGCAGCCAATTCCATATCCTCTGTTGGGTAAACTAAATCACCGGGTAGTGCCTTTTTTCCTTTATGAGGTTCAGTGCCTCTTTCAATTACTAATAATTTTAGACCATTTTCGTGGTACCCTAAAATGACACAGTCAACAGATAGAGCAAATTGAAAAAATTTGTCAATTGGAATTTTATAGAAAGCTCCAAATTGATGACCTATTATATCTTCCGTAGAAGAAGATCTTTTATTGTGCATAGATAATTTTTCTCTTTTGGTTTAATCTGGCGAAGATAAGAATCTAAATTAATTTACAATAAATTTTAATTCGTTGTAAAGTAGATGTGTACGGGCTTGCGGTAGTTGACGATGCTTATTGTAAGTCCTACATTAAGTGAGTTTTTTTTATTTTAATCCAACATTTATTTTGAAAAATTGTTTTTTTTTAAAATAAAGTTGCTATCATTGTTATGGTAAAAATAACCAAAAGCATGCTGCTTGTGTCCTGAACCTTTTAAAATCAAATAATTATGATGAAATATTTGTTATTTATTGCAACGATTGCCTTTCTAGGGAGTAACGTCTTTGCTCAAAGAGGTACAATTACTGGACAAATTAAGGGTGAAGATGGACTTACTATTCCGGGCGTTAGCGTTGTTGAAAAAGGCACTACCAATGGAGTTGCTACGGATTTGGATGGAAACTACAGTATAAAAATAGCTGACGTAAATACTGCTATTTTACAATTTTCCTACTTAGGATACAGTACGCAAAACATTGCTGTTGCTGGACGAAAAAAAATTGATATTGAATTAAAGGAAGCTACCACTAATATTGACGAGGTAGTTGTTGTTGGATATGGAACTTCCACTAAGAAAACATTGACTGGGGCCACTAGCCAAGTTGGTGGCGAAGATGTGGAAAAGTTAAAGGTGCCTAGAGTTGATCAGGCGCTACAAGGTCAAGTTTCTGGTGTTGCAATTAATACGAATTCTGGTTCTCCTGGTGGCGGGTCAAGTATAAGAATTAGAGGCCTTTCTACTTTTGGAGATAATGATCCTCTCATACTAGTGGATGGAGTTGTTTACGATTCGGAGGGATTGAATGCTTTAAATCCTTCTGACATTGCATCGATTAACGTGTTGAAAGATGCGACTGCAGGTATTTACGGCGTTAGAGCGGCAAATGGGGTAATTATTATTGAAACAAAGAAAGGTTCTATAAACTCTCCTCCTCGAGTTGAATTTAGTTCCTACATGGGTGTTCAAAATACAGCAAGACGTTTAGATTTGTTAAATGCAACAGAGTATGCAGTTCTTAAGAACGAAACCTTTGGTTCTTCTGGGGATCCTTTGCCATTTACTAATACAGCGTTGGGTGAAGGAACTGATTGGCAAGATGAGGTTTTTCAAACAGCATTAATGCAAAATTATAACTTTTCTGTCTTAGGAGGAAATAAAAAATCAACTTATTCTGCAGGGGCATCTTACTTTACGCAGGACGGGATTGTTGGAGGAGATAAATCTAATTTTGAGCGGTACAATGCTCGTTTAAATCTCGGGAATCAACTGAATGAAAAGTTTACGTTGAATTCAGTTATTTTATATACCCGTGAAAAGAGACGGGCACTTCCCGAAAATGGAATTGGTTCAGTTTTGTATAATACAATTAATGCCTTTCCAACTGAGCCAGTGAAAACAGCAGATGGGAACTACTCTTACCTAGAAGAAGTAAGTGATATTATAAATCCTTTAGCTCAAATAAATAACAGTGAAAACTTATCAAGTACCTGTCTCTTATACA